>JAQGLQ010000511.1 GCA_028292785.1 Noviherbaspirillum sp.
CCTTCGGCGGCAGGCCGAACGGCAGCAGGATATCGAGATGAGTCATGGCGCGATTGTATGGCATATGGCAAACTGCGGGCTGCATCCAGAAGTTGTTAAAAATCCATTGCGGACGAGCCGCGCTGCATATTCATCGCGCTGAACCAGTCAAACGTCCTTGACAGCTTCCTCCAGGAGTTTTTCGTTGAGCATTATCAAGAATTTGCCATTTGAATGGCTGGTCGGCATGCGCTATACGCGGGCCGGCAAGCGCAACGGCCGCAACAGTTTCATCTCATTCATTTCTCTGATTTCGATGGCCGGCATCGCGCTCGGCGTGGCGGCGCTGATCGTGGTGCTGTCGGTGATGAACGGATTTCAGAAGGAAGTCCGCGACCGCATGCTGTCGGTACTGTCGCATATCGAAGTGTACGACGCGTCCGGCACGATGCCCGAATGGCAGACGACGGCGAAAGAGGCGTTCCAGCACAAGGAAGTCAGGGGTGCGGCCCCCTATGTGTCGGCGCAAGCGATGATGACGCGCGACGATACGGTGCGCGGCGTGATCATACGCGGTGTGCTGCCGCACGAAGAGCCCAAGGTATCGGATGTCGCATCGCAGGTGCGCGAAGGAAGTTTCGATTCGCTTCAGCCAGGCCTGTTCAATATCGTGCTCGGCAGGGAACTGGCGCGCGGGCTGCGCGTTCAGATCGGCGACAAGGTGACGATGATCGCTCCTCAGGGCCAGGTCACGCCGGCCGGCGTGCTGCCGCGCCTCAAGCAGTTCACCGTGGGCGGAATTTTCGACGCCGGACACAATGAATATGATTCCACGCTGGCGTTCATCCATATCGACGACGCGATGAAGATGTTCAAGCTCGATGCGCCGTCGGGGCTGCGCCTCAGGATTGAGGACATGCAGCGCGCGCCGCAAGTAGCATTGGATCTGTCGCGCATCCTGACGGGCAACGTCTACATTCTCGACTGGTCGAAGCAGAATCGCACGTGGTTCGCGGCCGTCCAGACCGAGAAGCGCATGATGTTCATCATTCTGACCCTGATCATCGCGGTTGCGGCCTTCAACCTGGTGTCGACGCTGGTGATGACGGTGACCGACAAACAGGCCGACATCGCCATCTTGCGGACGCTGGGCGCTTCGCCGGCTTCGATCATGAAGATATTCATGATCCAGGGCGCCCTGGTGGGGTTGCTGGGAACAGCGATCGGCGTCGGTCTCGGCGCGCTCGTCGCTCTCAATATCGACGTGATCGTTCCCTTCATCGAGCGCTTGCTCGGCGTTCAGTTTCTGTCGAAGGATATCTATCTGATCACTTCGCTGCCATCCGACATGCGCTGGCCCGACGTATGGACGATCGGCGGGATCGCGGTAATCCTCGCATTCCTTGCAACCTTGTACCCAAGCTGGCGCGCCTCCAATGTCAGGCCCGCGGAAGCCTTGCGTTACGAGTAAACGGGAAAAATGATCATGAGTGAAATCGTATTGTCATGCCGGGGCCTGGGAAAGACCTTTACCCAAGGGAAATATGCCGTCAATGTCCTGAACGGCATCGACTTCGACATCGCCAAGGGCGAGCGCGTGGCCATCGTCGGGGCCTCCGGGTCGGGTAAATCCACCTTGCTTCATCTGCTGGGCGGACTGGATACGCCTTCCACCGGCAGCGTGACGTTGCTCGGAAAGGATTTCGCGAGCATGGGCGAAAAAGCGCGGGGCGATCTCCGTAATGCCGCGCTCGGCTTCGTCTACCAGTTCCATCACCTGCTTCCGGAATTTTCCGCGCTCGACAATGTCGGGATGCCGCTGATGATCAACAGGATCAGCCGCGCGCAGGCGCACGAGGCCGCGCGCAACGTTCTTGCGCGGGTGGGCCTCGCAAATCGCGTGACGCACGTGCCGGGCGAGCTGTCCGGCGGCGAACGCCAGCGTGTCGCGCTGGCGCGCGCGCTGGTGACGCAACCGGCCTGCGTGCTGGCCGACGAACCGACCGGCAATCTTGACCGCGGCACGGCGCAGAAGACATTCGATCTGATGCTGGAGCTGTCGAAGACCCTGGGCACCGCGTTCGTCATCGTCACGCACGATAGCGAGCTGGCGCGCCATTGCGATCGGGTATTGCGCCTGTCCGAGGATGGCTTGCATCCTTATGTGGATTGACACGCACTGTCATCTCGATGCGTCCGAGTTCGGTGAGGACGCCGGCGGCGTAGCGCTGCGCTCCGCATCGCGGGGCGTCTCATGCATTGTGATCCCGGCGATCGAGACCGGGAATTTTTCCGCGGTTTCCGCGCTTGCGCATGAGCATCCCAACTGCACCTATGCGCTAGGCATCCATCCGCTTTTCGTGCCTCGCGCGCAGGAACGCGATCTTGCCGTTCTGCGCAATGCCGTCGCCGACATGATCGACGATCCGCGCTTCGTGGCCATCGGCGAAATCGGGCTAGATTTTTTCGTGCCGCGCATGAGCGACAGCCCCTTGCGCGAAAAGCAGGAATATTTCCTAAGCGAGCAGCTGAAGATCGCGCGGGATTTCGATCTTCCGATCCTGCTGCATGTGCGTCGCTCGCAGGACATGGTGCTCAAGCATCTGCGCCGCATCGCGGTCAGGCGCGGCATCGCGCACGCATTCAACGGCAGCTTCCAGCAGGCGCAAACCTATATCGATCTCGGATTCAAGCTGGGCTTCGGCGGCGCGATGACGTTCACGCGCGCGCTGCAGATCCGGCGGCTTGCGACCGAATTGCCGCTGGAAAGCATCGTGCTTGAAACGGATGCCCCGGACATCTCGCCAGCTTGGGTGCATCCCGCCCGCAACAGTCCGGAAGAATTGCCGCGCATCGGCGAAACGCTGGCGGAATTGCGAAAGATGGAAGCCGCGCAGATAGCCCGGATCACGACGGATAATGCGCGCGCCGCGTTGCCGCGCTTGATGGCTCTTTCCTGAAGCAGATGCGCAGCGCGGTTATCGGATTCGCGGCCGGTGCTTCGCTTTTACAAGTTCAGGCATCCCTGCCTTCATACTGGATCATCGCAATACAGACCGCAGCCGCCTTGCTGCTGGCATGGCTCGCAGGCAGCAGGTCTGCCTCCCGGGTCCGCATACCGGCGGCGGTCGCGTGCGGCGCGCTTCTCGGTTTTGCATGGGCCGCTCTCGTCGCACAACATCATCTTGCCCAGGAATTGCCGGCCGAGTGGGAAGGCCGCGATATCACCGTCGTCGGAACCATAGCAAGCCTTCCCAATCATTTTCAGCAAGGCGTGCGCTTCGACTTTGCGGTGGAAAGGGCAGCGCCAATCGAAGGAAAGGTTCCCGTCATACCAGGCAGATTGGCACTCTCATGGTATGTGGTTTCTCGCACCGGCGAAGCGCAGGCAGCAGTCCGGCCGGGCGAGCGGTGGCGCTTCACCGTGCGCCTGAAGCGGCCGCATGGTAATGCCAATCCCCATGGCTTCGACTATGAAGCCTGGCTGCTCGAACAGAATGTGCGCGCCACCGGCAGCGTGCGTCCCGATGATTCGGCATCCAAGAGCGAGCGATTGGACGACTTCGTCTTTGGAATAGGCAATGGCGTGCAGCGGGTTCGCGGCTGGATGCGCGATCGCATTTTTGCGGCCCTTCCAGGAAAGGAATACGCCGGCGTTATTGTCGCCCTGGTGATCGGCGATCAGCGAGCCATCACTCAATCCGACTGGAAGATATTCAATCGAACCGGCATCGGCCACCTGGTTTCCATCTCCGGCTTGCATATCACGATGATCGCCGGATTGTTCGCAGCCATGGCCTTTGCACTGTGGCGACGCTCGTTTTTCACCCGGGCGGCATTGCCTGCGGTGCTGCCGGCCCAGAAAGCGGCCGCGCTTGCGGGAGCTGGCGCGGCATTGCTCTATGTTGCGCTTGCCGGCTTCGGCATCCCGGCGCAGCGCACCCTGTACATGCTGGGGGTCGTCGCGCTTGCGCTTTGGCTTGGGCGGATCGCCAGCGTGTCGCATGTCTTGTGCGCCGCGCTTGGCATCGTCATTCTGCTCGACCCGTGGGCAGTGTTGTGGCCGGGGTTTTGGCTTTCATTTGGCGCGGTCGCCATCATTCTCTATGCAACGGCCGGGCGCACGCAGGTGGGCGGGGCGGAGTCGTCCATGTTCGGCGCCGCGCCCATGCCGGCACCGGGCCGTACGGGATGGCTCTCATCCCTGCGGGCGGCGACCCATACCCAGTATGTCGTGACGCTCGGATTGGTGCCGCTGACCATGCTTCTGTTCGGCCAGATCTCGCTGGTCAGTCCGATCGCGAATGCGTTTGCGATCCCCCTTGTGAGCTTCGTCGTCACACCTCTTGCGCTCGCCGGAAGCATGCTGCCCGCGCCGTTCTCCGCGTGGCCGCTGCAGGCAGCGCACTGGTGCGTGGAGCGGATGGCGTTCGCCCTCGGCTGGCTGAGCGAATTGCCCGCCGCCGTGTGGATGGCGCCGGTTCCTTCGGGATGGATATTCCTGTGCGCCATGGCAGGGACGC
>JAQGLQ010000542.1 GCA_028292785.1 Noviherbaspirillum sp.
TTAAAGCTGGGCGCGGCGACCCGTCTAGGCGGGCGGATATCGGCCGCGAACATTGCTTTCGACGATCACCCTCCGGAAAAGCGGTATTCGGACCGGATCGAGACGGTTACGGTTGATTCCATCTTTAATTGGCTGGAACGGTCGGGCATGGGGAGCCGCCCGATTGCGATCCCGGCACGCTGAAGTCGGAACAGACCGTCATGTGTCAGGCACCGAAAGACGACCCGAAGAAGTCATCGGGATGTCTTCGCCTTATCTGGCGGCATAACCAGTTTGACGATCGCCAGCGTGCAATTATCGGCCGATATGCCGACCGCCCGCTCACGCGCCTTGTTGATCAGCATTTCCGATGCCTGCCGCGGCGAATTCATAGCGATGGCTGCGCCAAGTTCGGCATCGCTGAAATAACGCCAAAGGCCGTCGGTGCAGAGCAGGAAGGCATCGCCCGCTTTCAATCCCTCGCAGCGGCGCACCGCCGTTCTGGGTTCCTCGCTTGCACCAAGCGCGCTCAGCAGAACATTGGCCATCTCGTGGCCCGCCGCCGCGTCGCGTGCCAGCTTGCCTTCGTTGACCAGTTTCTCGACATAGGAATGGTAGATCGTTCGCTCCGCTCAGTTCGGCCCCTGGAAGCGGTATAGCCGGGAGTCGCCGACAGGGGCCCATATGGCTTGCCGGTCCGGGGTCAGACTCAGCAGCACGATCGTACTGTGGGGCTTTTTCTCCGACGTCAGTGCCGTGAGTGTAAGCACCGTGTGAGCGTCATGCACGATCGTGCGCAACAGCATGTCGATATCGTCGGTGAGCGGGGAAAAGGATTCGAAAGCCTGACCGGCAGTCCGAATGACTTGATCAGCCGCCAGGGCACCGCCGCTCATTCCGCCCATGCCGTCGGCTATGACAGCCATCACATGACCTGGAGCCTTGGGTGCGGCGAATATCGCAACACGATCCTGCTGTTCATCGCGATCGCCGAGATGTTGTCCTGTCGCTGCTTCGATCTTGTATAAATTCATTGTCCGAAAGCATTACACTGAGTTGGCAAGCGATTATTGCATGCAACTAATCCTTCCGGCGGCTTCATTTTGTACATGCTGTATCCGACAGATCTTCGATGGCTCCGGCGCCATGCGCGTCCGATCGGCCAGAGCAACGTATACGACCGCCGGTTTCACTCTTAAAATAGCGGTCTACCGCATTTCAGAGCATTTATCCCATGGCCCTACCGGAAGATATACAGCGCCGCATCATCGAATTGGAAGTCGAACACCGCGACCTCGATTCCGTTATCGACCTGCTGGCTCTGGACTTGCATCGCGACGAACTGCAGTTGCGACGCCTGAAAAAACGCAGATTGCAGCTGAAAGATCATATAACGTTATTGAGAATGCAATTGATCCCCGACGTTCCCGCCTGATTCTTCGCCATGCTGCTTGTCCTTTAACTAATTGCTGATTTGACCACTAACACTGCATCCACGACCCTGCCGGGCACACATGACCTTGATGTCGAGCGGCTGTTCGATCATCAAGGTCCGCTAAGTCACTCGGTCGGAGGTTTCCGTCCACGTAAATCCCAGACCGAAATGGCAAAGGCGATCGCCCAAGCGATCACCGACCAGAAAACACTGGTCGCCGAAGCCGGAACCGGAACCGGCAAGACTTTTGCGTATCTGGCGCCCGCATTGCTATGGGGCGGGAAGGTCATCATCTCTACGGGCACGAAGAACCTGCAGGATCAGCTTTACCTGCGCGATATTCCTACTGTACGCAAGGCCCTGAACGCGCCGGTATCGGTAGCGCTGCTCAAGGGGCGCGCCAATTACGTATGCCATTTTCATCTCGAGCGCACGCTCCAGAATGGCCGGCTGACCGCACGCGAAGACGTGGGGCATTTGCGCGAGATATCCCGATTCGTCAAAACCACCTCGTCGGGAGACAAGGCGGAACTGTCGAAAGTGCCGGAAGCGGCATCGGTGTGGAATCTGGTGACCTCCACGCGCGACACCTGCCTTGGCGCCGAGTGTCAGTACTATCAGGACTGCTTCGTGATGAAAGCGCGCAAGGAAGCACAACAGGCGGATGTGGTGGTCGTCAATCACCATCTGTTCTTCGCCGATGTCGCCCTGAAGGATACCGGTGTAGCAGAACTGCTGCCGTCCGCGAACACGATCATCTTCGACGAGGCACACCAGCTTCCCGAAACGGCTTCGCTGTTTTTCGGCGAGACCATGTCGACGTCTCAGGTGCTGGAGTTATGCCGCGATGTCCTGGCGGAAGGATTGGCGCACGCGCGCGACGGCGCCGATTGGCCTGCGGTGGTCAGCCCTGTGGAGCGTGCGGCACGAGATTTGCGGCTCGCATTTCCACAAGACTTTGTCAGGCTGGCGGTCGGCCAGATCGCGCCATCGAGTCCTTTTTTTCCCGCTCTTGAAAA
Source organism: Noviherbaspirillum sp. (assembly GCA_028292785.1). The sequence goes on from JAQGLQ010000542.1 coordinate 2,434, forward strand.
ACTGAAGGAAGAGTTGCAGGGAATGGTCGACACGCTCGAGTCGCAGGCCGAGCGCGCCGAGACGATAGAACAATGCCGCGTACGAGCGATCGATCTCGCCACGAAACTCTCTGCTTGGAATGCACCGGATAAAAGCAGTGCGAATACGGCCGAGGGGCAGGAACGCGTGCGCTGGATCGAAGCGTTTACCTCGTCCTTGCATCTGCATCAGACGCCGCTTTCCATTGCGCCGATCTTCAACAAGCAGCGTGAAGGCGCTCCGCGCGCCTGGATATTCACCTCTGCCACGCTCGCAGTCAAAAACGATTTCAACCACTACATGTCCCAGATGGGACTGTGGAATGAGCCGGCGCAGTCCTGGCCGAGTCCGTTCGACTACGGCGCGCAGGGCTTGCTGTATGTGCCCGATAATCTGCCGCAGCCAAACTCTTTCGAGTACACCGATGCGGTGATCGATGCGGCGCTGCCGATGATAGAAGCGGCCGGCGGCCGCACCTTTTTTCTTTGCACCACGCTGCGCGCCGTGACGCGCGCCGCGGAACGCCTGCGGGACGAATTCGCAAAACGAAATTTGTCTTACCCGCTGATGGTCCAGGGCGAAGCGGGCCGCACGGAATTGCTTGATCGTTTTCGTGCAGCAGGAAATGCGGTGCTCATCGGCAGCCAGAGTTTCTGGGAAGGCGTGGACGTGCGCGGCGAAGCCCTGTCGCTGGTCATCATCGACAAGCTGCCATTCTCTCCGCCCGATGATCCGGTTCTTGCGGCACGGATCGAGGCGCTCGAGAAAAAGGGTTTGAACGGGTTCATGCATCATCAATTGCCTGAAGCGATCATCAATCTCAAGCAGGGCGCAGGACGACTGATTCGCGACGAGACCGATCGCGGCGTACTGATGATCTGCGATCCCCGGCTTGTTTCGAAACCTTACGGCAAACGGATCTGGCAGAGTTTGCCGCCGTTTAAGAGGACGCGCGAAGCCGCCACCGCCATGGCTTTTTTCGACAAGCAAAGTGCTCCGCCCGGATGATGCCAGATGCTGTCGGCCTGAAATTCCATTCTTGAAGGTTTTGCAAGAGACGCCAAGACGTAGCGCTTCCACCAACATGACAGCGAGCTTTGCGGTCATCGATTGGCCGGCCGCTGCGGCTTTCCGGAACAGGACGGCGGAATTGAGTTTTTACAAGATTCGTTCGGGTAAAATCGGCATCTGCGAAGCCTTATCAGTAATGACGATGGTTATCTGGCTCCAGGAATCGTCGCTTTGGCGAATGCGCTCAGCCCGATCGCCGAGATCACGGTTGTAGCGCCCGACAGCAATCGTTCGGGCAGTTCCAACTCGCTCACGCTCGACCGTCCGCTGTCGGTTTACCGGGCCGAAAACGGCTTTTATTTCGTGAACGGCACGCCCTCGGATTGCGTCCATGTGGCGCTGACAGGCGGCTTGTGTGCCAAGCCGGACCTCATCGTCTCGGGCATCAATCAAGGTCAGAACATGGGTGACGACACCCTGTATTCGGGCACGGTGGCGGCGGCGACCGAAGGATTTTTGTTCGGCATTCCGGCAATCGCATTTTCGCAAGTGGAAAAGGGCTGGGAACATCTGGATGTCGCCGCCAGAATAGCGCAGGAGGTCGTCCAGCGCGATTTTCACGTGCTGCAAAAACCATATCTTCTCAATGTGAATATTCCCAACCTCCCGTATGAAAAAATCAAAGGCTTCGCGGCGACGCGCCTCGGCAAGCGCCATCAATCCGAAGCGGTGATCAAGACACAGGATCCCCATGGCAGGGAAATCTTCTGGATAGGCCCAGCCGGCAAGGCCAGGGATGCGGGGGAGGGCACTGATTTCCATGCGGTTGCCGCTAATTTCGTCTCTATCACGCCATTGAGAATCGATTTAACCCATATCGAGCAGCTCGACAATCTCAGAAAAGGATTCGCATGAGTGGCCAGGAAAAGCGTTTTCCCCTCCGGTTGTCCTCCGTTGTCGAAGCGGTGCCCGGTTCAGGTCACGCCCTAAAGCAATCACTTAGAAAGGTCGCGACTCCGCAAACCGCGACGAAGAATGCCGCGCAGAATTCGCTGCGCATGGCGCCGCCGGTCGCTCCCCAGGTAAAAGGCGGCTTCGTTTCCGCACCGACGCAGCGCGATGTACAGCGTGCGGTGCCTCTGGTTTCCGACGCGGTCCGGGCAGCGATGGTGGAGCGGATAGCCAAGCAAGGCGTGAAGGACGCCAAGGTGCTGGCGGCGATGGCGGCGGTTCCGCGCCACCTGTTTCTGGACTCCGGCCTGTCGAGTCAGGCATATATCGACGCCTCCTTGCCGATCGGTCATCACCAAACGATTTCCCAGCCTTATATCGTCGCTCGCATGATCGAAGTATTGCGGGCCAATGGCAACGCCGGTGCCCTCGACCGCGTGCTCGAGATCGGTACGGGCTGCGGATATCAGGCCGCTGTTCTATCGCTTGTGGCCAAAGAGGTCTATTCAATAGAACGTATCAAGCCCTTGCATGAATTGGCAAAAGCAAACCTGCGTCCGATGCGGATCGCAAATATCCGGCTGCATTATGGAGATGGTATGCTTGGGCTTCCGCAAGTTGCTCCTTTCGACGGCATCATTCTGGCCGCGGCCGGAATGGAAGTGCCGCAGGCATTGCTGGAACAAATGACTGTCGGCGGCAGACTGGTTGCCCCAGTGGGGGCGCGCCACCAGGTGCTCCAGCTGATCGAACGCGTGAGCAAGTGCGATTGGACGACCGTAACATTGGAAGATTGTCATTTTGTCCCGCTACGCGCCGGTACCGTGTGAAGGCATGGCATGGCGCTCTCATGGGAGTTTATTGCCGACTGGAGCTCTCGAATAATTGAATGCATGAGAATGAAAAAAGTACGTTTTATGTTTCTGGCGGTTCTGCCCGCATTGCTTGCCGCATGTAGCTCTACGCGTCACCCGGCACCCGTGGTGGATCGCGCGCCAGGTGCGAAGCAAGCCGAGCTTCCGCGCGCAGCTCCCGGCCCCGTGCCGGTGGCTCCCGGCGTCGCGGCAGCCGCGCCAAGACAAACCGATAACCGTGGTTATTACACCGTAAGAAAGGGTGACACCCTGGTCCAGATCGCGCTTGAATTCGGCCAGAATTATCGCGATCTGGTCGCCTGGAACAATTTGTCGAATCCAAATGACATCAAGGTCGATCAAGTCTTGCGCGTCGCGCCGCCAGATGCGGTTGCAGGTGGCGCGCAGACGGGCAGCGTTGCGATTAACTCGGGAGTCGAAGTGAGACCCCTGCCGGCGCCATCGGCGCAGGCAAATCCTCAAGCCGTGAATAAAACCGCGCCGCGCGGTGACAAGCGTGTTTATTCGGACAGTGCGCTGGCTGACTTGCAGAAATCCGACTCGTCTGTTGCACCGCCGGCTATCGCAAAGGTTGAACCGCCCAGACCTGCGGAGACCAAACCCGTCGACAAGACCCCGGAAACGCAGGGGGACGATGAAAATCTCACCTGGGTATGGCCCGCGGACGGGAAAATCGTTTCGCATTTCAGCGACGGGAAAAAGGGGATTGATATTGCCGGTAAAATTGGACAGCCTGTCCTGGCCGCAGGATCGGGGAAAGTCCTTTACGCAGGCAGCGGGATCCGCGGCTATGGAAACTTGGTCATCGTCAAACACACTAACAATTTGTTATCGGCCTATGCGCATAACAAAACCATATTTGTAAAAGAGGATCAAACTGTTAACAAAGGTCAGAAAATTGCCGAAATGGGCAATTCCGATTCCGATATGGTGAAACTGCATTTCGAGATACGCCAACAAGGAAAGCCTGTCGATCCATCGAAGTTCCTACCTGCTCGCTAAATGGTACGCAATCCTCAAGACCCTCTCGACGACGAAGCATCATCGGATGATTTGTCCGACGATATTTCATTGAACGCGGCTGAAGACGCGGACTCCGCGCTTGAGGAAGATGCGGGCATAGACAGGGGCGAAGGCGGCATCGTAACGGTGGTTGACCCGGTCGATGAATTGAAGACAGTACTTGCGGCAGAACTCTCGACGGATACCACGCAACACTACTTGAACCAGATCGGTGCGCGGCCCTTGTTGACTGTTGCGGAAGAGGTGCATTTCGCTACGCTCGCAAAGCAGGGCAACTTCGATGCCCGCCAGAAGATGATCGAGCACAATCTGCGTCTGGTGGTGTCGATCGCCAAGCATTACATCAACCGCGGCGTGGTGCTGCTCGATCTCATCGAGGAAGGCAATCTCGGCCTGATGCGCGCCATCGACAAGTTTGAGCCCGAGCGCGGTTTCCGGTTTTCGACCTATGCGACGTGGTGGATCCGTCAGAGCATCGAGCGGGCCATCATGAATCAGGCGCGGACGGTCCGTTTGCCGGTGCATATGGTGCGCGAACTCAATCAGATCCTGCGTGCGAAATATCATCTGGAAGCGCAACATCATGACGGCAAGGACGCGACCGCCGAAGACATCGCGCATCTTGTTGATCGTCCGGTAGAAGACGTGCAGGATATTCTCGCGCTTTCCGAACATGCAACTTCTCTGGATGCACCACTCG
>JAQGLQ010000581.1 GCA_028292785.1 Noviherbaspirillum sp.
GGTCCGCGGGAACCCAGATCCTCTTTTCACTGCTGAAGCTCAGGCGGATGGGCGAAGATTTATCGAGCCGCTATGTCGTCGTGTCGCGCGAATCGATCTACCGCTCGCCTGTCGCGCTGACTCCCTACGTCAACGAAGACAGAATCGATGATAAGGCGCTCGGGAACATCATCGCCGAGGCTTATGCGGGCGCGAACCTTAAGCCCGAGGATATCGATACCGGCGCCGTCATCCTCACCGGGGAAGCGATCCGGCGCGACAACGCGCGCGCGATCGGCGATCTGCTGGCGGCGCAAGGCGGCGAATTCGTGTGCGCGACGGCGGGCCACAACATGGAAGCGCGCCTGGCCGCTTTCGGTTCCGGTTCGGTGCTGGCCTCGCATCTCAGAAACGAGCGCGTTCTCAATATCGACATCGGCGGCGGCACCACCAAGCTGACCCTGATCGACAACGGGCGGGTGCTGGAAACGGCGGCGGTTTATATCGGCGGACGCCTGCTGGTGATCGACGAGCAGCGCAGGATCGTGCGCCTCGACGCCGGGGCAAAATATCTTGCCCGCCAGATCGGCCGTTCCTGGAAAATCGGCGACACGGTGAGCGTGGAGGAACTGAAGACGCTGACGGAATGGATGGCGGCGGCCATCGTATCCGCGATTCGGACCCGGCCCCTGCCACCGGAAATCGCGCAGCTCTATTTGACCCCGCCATTGCAGGACGTCGGTAACATCGCGAGCGTCATGTTTTCCGGCGGCGTGAGCGAATACGTCTATGGACATGAAGAACGCGACTTCGAGGATCTCGGCAAGCTACTCGGTCATGCGATACGTTACGCCATCAATTCCGGTCGCTTCCCGTGGCCGCTGCTGCCGGCGGGCGAATGCATTCGCGCCACGGCGATCGGCGCATCCGAACATAGCGTTCAGGTCAGCGGCAATACCATCCATGTGTCGGATTCATCGCTGTTGCCGCGCAAGAATCTGCAGGTGTTGCGCCCGAACTGCGACTTCAGCCAGGGCATCGATGCCAATGCGGTGGCCCGATCGATCCTCGATCACTTCAAGGCATTCGATATGCAGGACGCCGAGACCGACGTAGCGCTGGCATTCCGGTGGCGCGGCACCCCTTCCTACGAGCGCGTATCGGCATTAGTGCACGGCATCGTACAAGCCATGTCCGGCATGGAACAACGCAGCGGCAAGCCGCTTACCATCGTCCTGGACGGCGATATCGCGCAATCGATCGGCACCATGCTGCACGAAGAAGGCATGGTCTCGTGCCCGGTGCTGGTGATCGACGGCATCACTTTGCATGATTTCGAATTCATCGATGTCGGACGCTGGCTGGAGCCTTCGCATACCGTGCCGGTGACGATCAAATCGCTGATCTTCAAATAAGCCGGCCCGGCTCGATCTGCTCAATGCTCCGAAGGCGTTTTGACCGGGTCCTTCAGGGCATCCTGTACATACAGCATGATCACCAGCACGGTAATGACTGCCACTAGCGGCGTGGCAAGCGCCACGCCGGCCAGGCCGAACAATGCGCCGAGCAGCACCTGGGCCGCGATGGTCAGCGCCGGCGGCAGCGAGACGGTCTTGCGTTCCACCAGCGGCTGCAGGAGATAGCCTTCGGCCAGCTGCAGGCCGATGAAGAACAGCGCGATATACATGCCTTGTTCGGGGCCATGGGACAGGCCGAGCAATATCGCCGGCACGGCCGCCATGATCGGCCCGATATAAGGAATGAAATCAAGCAGCCCGGCGATGATGCCAAGCACCAGCGCCAGCGGCACGTCCAGCAGGTTCAGGCCGATCGCCGTGGCGACGCCGACCACCACCATCGATATCAGTTTTCCGAGCAGCCACTGCGACAGCGTCTCTCCCAGCTCATGCATGACTTTGTATGCGCGCGGCCGCCCCGGTTTCGGCACCAGCGTCACCACGCCGCGGATATAGACACCCGGTTGGGCGGCAAGGTAGATGCCGACGAACAGAATGATGGCGATGTTGCCGATGACCCCCAAAGCGCCGGAAAAGACGATTCCCGCGCGCGCAATGTAGTCCGAGGCCTGCGCCGCCAGCTCATCGGCCGGCGGCAGTTGGCCAATCAGATTGCGCACCATGCCGTATTGTTCCAGCTGCTCCAGCAGGCGATCGAATGTTTGCGGCACGGTCTTGAACAGTTCATTGCTCTGCTCGACGATCTGCGGCGCCATCAGGCACCCGCCCAGGCCGAATACCAGGGCCGAGAGGGCCAGTACCAGCGCGAGCGCCCAGTAATGCGATAGATGCAGCCACCGTTCGAATTTCCGGCTCGCGCCATTGAGCAGGATGGCGAACAGCACGCAGGCGAAGAACAGCAGCAGTTCCTTTGCCAGAGCCCAGGTCGCCCCGGCAACGGCGACGAAGAGCAGACCTATTCCATAAAATGCAAGCATGTCGCGGACGGATGCATGCTGTGCTTTCGCAAAGCTTGGTTTTGCAGACATCGAATCCGGGAAATCTTTTTTCATGGGATCAGTGGCTTCCTATCCGCGCCGCGCCAGGCATCGCGCCGCTGTATTGCTAGACTGCGGCACCGTAGAAATGTTCATGGGCGGAAATGGATTCAGATCAACTTCGCAAGAATCAGCTGTTCCGGGACAGCCGCGGCCCCGACGTCATACACTGCCGTATCATGCTTGACCTTGCCATCGTTGGAAGGTCTATCGTATAGGCAAAGCATCTGGAGAAATCAATGGATACCGTCGCAAACACCGACAGCAAGCTGACCGACTTCGCGTTCAAGATCGATGGCATGACATGCGCATCGTGTGTCGGCCGCGTCGAAAAGGCACTAAAAAAGGTGCCGGGCGTAAATGATGCGACCGTGAACCTCGCCACCGGGAAAGCCCTGGTGAAGGTGACATCCGGCGTCACGCCGGACGTGCTTGCCGCGGCGGTGACGAAAGCGGGCTACGACGCGGCCCTGGTGCAAGAGGCGCAGCCGGCAACCGTAAAGGCTTCGGCATGGCCGGCATGGTGGCCGGTGGCCGTATCCGCGCTGCTGAGCCTGCCGCTGGTGGCGCCGATGCTGGGCATGCCGTTCGGGCTGGATCGGGCCCTGCCGGGCTGGCTGCAACTGCTGCTGGCGACACCCGTGCAGTTCTGGCTCGGTGCGCGCTTCTATAAGGCAGGCTGGAAAGCGTTGCGCGCCGGGACCGGCAATATGGACCTGCTGGTGGCCCTCGGCACGTCGGCGGCATATGGCCTGTCGATTTATCTGTTATGGGCGCATCGCGAACATGACATGACCCCGCATCTCTATCTCGAATCCTCCGCCGTCATCATTACGCTCGTGCTGCTTGGAAAGTGGCTTGAAGAACGCGCCAAATATCAGACTGTCGCGGCTATCCGCGCCCTGGAGTCGCTGCGCGCGGCAACCGCCCTGGTGCGCCGCGCCGGCATCGAGAAAGAGGTGCCGGTGGCGGAGGTACGCATCGGCGATATCGTCGTCGTGCGGCCCGGCGACCGCGTGCCGGTCGATGGCGTGATCATCGAAGGAAACAGCCACCTCGACGAATCGCTTCTGACCGGCGAGAGCTTGCCGGTGACGAAGTCGGTCGGCGATGCCGCGACCGGCGGCGCGGTGAATGCCGATGGCGTCCTGATCGTGGAAGCGACGGCCGTGGGCGGCGCGACCATGCTGTCGCAAATCATCAGGATGGTGGAAGACGCGCAGGCGGTCAAAGCGCCGATTCAACGCCTTGTCGACCGCGTCAGCGCGGTCTTCGTGCCGGTGGTGCTCCTGATCGCGGCCGTCGCCTTTTTCGGCTGGGGCTGGGCAACCGGGGACTGGCAGCAAGCCCTGCTGAATGCCGTCGCGGTGATGGTGATCGCCTGCCCGTGCGCGCTCGGCCTGGCGACGCCGACCTCCATCATGGTCGGGACCGGCGTGGCCGCCCGATACGGCATCCTCATCAAGGATGCCGGAGCGATCGAGACTGCCCATGCCGTGACCGTCGTCGCCTTCGACAAAACAGGAACGCTCACCGAAGGCAAGCCGGCTCTCGTAGCGGTGGAGGGCACCACCATGCCGCCACGCCAGGTGCTCGCGCTGGCAAGCACGGTCCAGCAATACAGCGATCATCCATTGGCCAGGGCCGTCGGCGCGAAAGCGGCCGAGCATGGGATCAGCGCGCTCGCTGCGACCAATGCCACGGCGCATCCGGGACGCGGCGTCGAGGCCGGCGTGGACGGCCACACCGTGTACCTCGGCAACCGGCGACTGATGCAGGAACTCGGTGTATCGACACGGGCGCTGGAAGATCTCGCCGCACAACACGAGAACGCCGGGCGGACCGTTTCCTGGCTGGCCGTCAAATCGGCGAGTGGCATCGAATTGTCGGGCTTGCTCGCCTTCGGCGATACGATCAAGAGCACGGCGGCGGCGGCGGTCGCGGAACTCGCTCGAATGGGCATCAGGTCGGTCATGCTGACCGGCGACAATCCCGGCGCCGCAAGGGCAGCCGCCGACGCAGCGGGCATTGCCGATTACACCGCCGAAGTGCTTCCGGCGGATAAAGCGCGTGTCGTCGCGCAGCTGAAACAGGGCGGCCAACGGGTCGCGATGGTGGGCGATGGCATCAATGACGCACCGGCGCTGGCGGCGGCCGATGTCGGCATCGCCATGTCGACCGGGACCGATGTGGCCATGCACACCGCCGGCATGACGCTGATGCGAGGCGACCCGCTGCTGGTTCCGGCCGCCATCGATGTGTCGAAGAGGACTTATCGCAAAATCAGGCAAAACCTCGGGTGGGCATTCATCTACAACATCGTCGGCATTCCGCTGGCGGCGCTCGGCTACCTGAACCCGGTGATCGCCGGCGCGGCCATGGCGCTCAGCAGCGTCAGCGTCGTATCGAACTCACTGCTGCTGCGTCGGTGGAAACCGTCCAGCATAAAAGGAAAACAGCGATGAATATCGGCCAGGCAGCCGACGCCTCGGGCGTTACCGCAAAGATGATCCGGTATTACGAAAGCATCGGTCTGATCGCCGCCGCAAACCGCACCGATGCCGGGTATCGCCAGTACACCGACACCGAGGTGCAAACGCTGCGCTTCATCAAGCGCGCCCGTGATCTCGGCTTCTCGATCGAGCGCATCAGGACGTTGCTGGGGCTGTGGCAGGACCGGTCGCGCAAGAGCGCGGACGTAAAAAAGCTGGCGCGTCAGTACATCGCGGAACTGGACCAGGATATCGAAAAGCTGCAATCGATCCGCGACCAGCTGCGGCACATGGCCGACTGCTGTCAGGGCAATCATAGGCCGGAATGCCCGATACTGGATGACTTGGCGAAGGCAGCGCGGTAAGCCGCTTTGAATGCAGCCAAGCGGCTTACCGCGCATAGCGATAAAAAAATCCTCCTTGATTAATTCATATTTTTTATCGGAAAGAGGGGACTCGCATCGGCAAAGGTCGAATTTCCCTGCAGCGGCAACTACTTGACCAAGCGATCCTTATGCCGCACCCACCTACGAATCTACTTCCCTAATCTCCGACTTGGATGCCGGCGTCCTTGATCAGTTTGGTGACAGCTGCCGTTTCCTTGCGGAGCATCTCCGCGAAAGTCGATGCCGGTGCACCTCCGGGCAAATAGCCTATTCCAACAATCCGTTCGCTGTTTTCAGGCACCTTGAGTACTGCTGCAATTTCCCGGTTCATCGACTCGACAATAGCCGGCGGCGTGCCCCGTGGCGCAAGCAAACCAATCCACGCCTCGGAGTTACATTCGCTCCATCCGAGCTCCGCCAGTGTTGGCACGTCCGGATTGCTGGGCCAACGTTCAGCAGTGGATACGGCCAACGGCTTCAACCGACCGCTGCGGATGAAGCCACTGGTAGATGCGGTCGATGACATGACAAGTGAAATGTGTCCCGCCACGGCGTCGGCAACGGCTGGCGCTCCCCCTTTATAGGTGATGTGTTCGAGGCCGGCGCCAGCGACCGACTTCAGACATTCGCCGACCAGATGCGCGGCACTGCCCAGACCGATCGAGCCATAGTTAAGCGGTTTATTCGATTTGGAAAGCGCGACCAGGTCACTCATCGACTGCACGGGCAAACTAGGGTGTACTGCAATAACGGTTGGCCCGCGTGCCATTTGCACCACGGGTACAAAATCCTTATGTGCGTCATAGCCGGCATTCTTGTAAAGCACCGGGTTGATCGTGTGGTTATTTGAAGTAACGAGGAAAGTCAGTCCGTCCGGTGCCGCATGGGCGACATATTGCGACGCAATGTTCCCTCCAGCGCCAGGCCTGTTTTCAACAATAATGGTACGACCGATTTTTGGCCCAAGGCGTTCGGCTATTACGCGGGCGGTTTGGTCCGCACCGCCTCCAGCCGCTGTTATCACGATGAACCTTAACGGTTTGCCTGAAGGCTGGTTCTGCCCAAGTGCCGGACCGGACACGAAGGCGGACCAGCATAACGCTCCCAACATGAAATATTTCGGCAAGTGCAGCATTGATGTCTCCTCT
>JAQGLQ010000007.1 GCA_028292785.1 Noviherbaspirillum sp.
ATAAAGAATCCGGTCTGCCGGAAATGGCAATAGCTATCGGTCTGATGACACTGCGGGTGGCGAGTCGCGAGCGGCTAGAGCGTGCTTGGGTGAAGGCTTCGGTTTGATACGAATGTCGCCAGTGTTCGGTCGTGCTGCGCTCCTGTGGCGCAGCCTGGGACTGAATCTGCTGAAGCGCCGGCCCATAAAGAGGCCGGCGAGGTACCGGTCGGCCTGACGACCTACCAATCCAATGCAACCTCATTGAAGCGTAAAGGCGGGCCGATCGACTGGGTGGCATTGGATCCGACGTGGTTGGGCCGTAGGCCATCGGGGTGGCGAGGAATGCGTCGCATCCGCATGTGGCGCTGCTGTTTGCGGACTTTGTGTTGTCGCCGGAAGGACAGGCACTGCTCGAGAGCATGGGGCGTTCCCCAACCAGCACGAAAATCAAATCCGAGTTCAGTGCGCGGAAATACACCATGGTCGACCCGGCCAGCGTGCTCGATGAGCATGAGAAGTGGCAGAAGATTTGGGAAGACCTGTTCTTGAAGAAGTGACGCGATCCTACGGCCGGACTGGTTTGGCAGCACCGGTCCGTCCGCATCGGGGCGTGAAAAAACCATCGAGGAGAAAGTAATTGAGTGATACACCGCAGCGGCCCGAAAAGGAATGGCTGAAGATCGTTCCGGAGAACGAACGAAAAGCATACAACTACAAGCCCGGTTGCTTCGACTTGAACGCCGCCGGTTCCAACGTGGCACTGATCGTCATTGACGTGACCGTCGCCTTCACCGGGTCCCGGCCGCAGCCGATCGAGGAGGCGATTGTCGAATTCCCTACTGCGTGCGGCGACTCGGCATGGCAGGCGCTGCCTAAAATCAGGCGGCTGATCGATACTTTTCGAGAGCAAAAGCGGCCGGTTGTTTTCACCCGGACCGACACCGGGGGCCAACAGTTCGCGGGCAGTGCGACCAAGACCATCCGCCCCATCAACCCGGACCCCAAGTTCAACCAGTTTCCGGAGATCGTGACACCGCGCGACGGCGAATGGATTCTTGAAAAAACCAAGGCCAGCATCTTTTTCTCCACCCCGTTAAGCATCTACCTGCGCAAGCAAAACATCGACACCCTGGTCCTCTGTGGCGTATCGACCTCGGGCTGCGTTCGCGCATCGGTCGTGGATGCCTGCTCCCACGGGTTCACTAGCGTTGTCGTCGACGATTGTTGTTTTGACCGCTCGCACTTCGCGCATTGTGCCAACCTGTTTGATATGAATGCGAAGTATGCAACGGTGCTGTCTTTGAATGAACTGGTCGGCGAAGAGAAAGACAATTGAATCCATAATGAAGGAGAGCGTGGCATGAGCAAGCACTATCTGAAACAGCGTCGTTCCGTATTTGCTTCCCTTGCAGTCGTTTCGCTGATGTCGATTGCGCCATTCGGCAACGCAGCCAACAGCCCGCCGAAAACGCTGGAGGAACTGGCCTTGTATACAGGAGCCAACCGCCATCAGCTGCTGGTGGAGGGGGCAAAAAAGGAGGGCAAGTTTGACCTGTACACCTCGATCCCGGTGAAGGACATCACGGCGCTGACAGATGCGTTTAAAAAGAAGTACGGCGTCACCGCGACTATATGGAGGGCGGGTTCGGAGGCTGTGACGAACCGGATCATTACCGAGGCAAGAGGCGGCAGGTATGCCTTCGACGTCGCCGCAGGCGCCAGCGCCCAGTTGGAGGCCCTGTCGCGCGAAAAGCTGGTGCAAAAGGTTAACTCGCCTTATACCCAAAAACTGATGGAAGGCGCGGTGCCGAACCATCTGGAATGGGCGCCCGTCTACCTGAACATCTTTGTCCAGGCCTTCAACACCAAACAGGTGAAAAAGGAAGAGCTGCCGAAGCGATATGAGGACTTGCTCGATCCGAAATGGAAAGGCCGCGTAACGATCGAGGCGACGGATGACGACTGGTTCTACGCCGTGGTCCAGCAAATGGGCGAGGAAAAAGGCCTGCAATATTTCAGGAACCTGAGCGCGAATGGAATGTCGGTTCGCAAGGGCCACACGCTGCTGACGCAACTAGTCGCTGCCGGCGAGGTGCCGTATGCGCTGACCGTCTTCAGCTACAGCACCAGGCAGGTCAAGAATGACGGGGCGCCGCTCGATTGGCACGTGATCGAGCCGGCGATCGCGCGTTCGAATGGTGTCGCGGTTTCCAAGAAGGCGAACAATCCGCATGCGGCCCTGCTGTTTCACGACTTCCTGTTGAGTGACGGGCAAAAGGTGCTGGCGGACATGTTCTACGATCCCGTCAACAAGGATTACCAGTCGGCGACGCACAAATTTCCGGTGAAGTTCATCAACGACCAGGAGCTGTTTGATTCGTATGCGAAATGGTCGAAGCTGTTCGAGGACATTGTGCTAAAAGGGCGCAAGTAATTCATGAGCTCATCGTGAAGTAGCGTGCGCCGGCCAAAGCATCCGCGACGGAGTGTTCCCACGGATTTGGGGAAGCGTCGTCGCGACTTCGGGCTCGCCATCGCGGAAGCCGTCGTTTTCGATAATGCCGAGCTTCAAGCCGCGCACGCCCTTGCCCAGGTTCCTGCGGAAGTGTTCTGCCGCGGACAGACCGATAGCTTGTGGCTCGAGCCGTAGCCAGCGATCCCCGACCGCATCAGGGCCACGTCTTCCGCCGAAGGGGCGATCGTGACCTAGCCCGAAATAACTGTACCAGGGGATATGAGACCATGTCATCCGCTGGACACTATTTCAGGCTAGGTCACTCCCAGTCTTATAGTTGATTTAAACCAGCCCGTATGGATGCGCATATCTGCCTGGATTAGCCCCGGCAATGCCAAGCTCTTTTGTCGGTTGAAACGGACTATAGGATTTTGGCGGATTAGCAGCATCCCATGTTTATGGGGATAGCTCGGCGAATATTCCTGCCAGTGCATTTTCCCATTCCGGTCATGCATCGGCCGCATCTTCCTTGAGGTGTTCCT
>JAQGLQ010000016.1 GCA_028292785.1 Noviherbaspirillum sp.
GAGGATACGAGTGCTCGGATTCTTTAGAGGCGCAGGCGGCGGCTAAAGTTCATGTCGGCATGGCGGACCGGCTTAAGTTTGCTCGTCTTTCTTATCGGGCTGCGCCGCGGTTCGCTGCTTTTCCTTGGCCGCTTGCTTGCCTGAACCGTTCGCTTTCATTGAATCCTTGATGCGCTGCAGCCGCGCGTAAGCTTCCGGATCTTCCTTCGGCAATTGCTTTTGCCTCCAGCCGTAATAAATCATCGCGCCCAGTGTCGCAGCCACGCCGATCGCGAGTTTCCCCTTGTGCTCGCTCAGCACGCTCATGGCGGTGCTACCTGCTTCGGCTTCCGTTTTTGCTGTTGGAAGATCTGCTTCGGGGGTCGGCCCGGTGGAGGGGGTATCTGCTGTGAGCGAAATGCCCAAAGTATTGGTTGGATCAGAAGGGTTAGTGTGCTTCCCGGTCATAAATGCCTTTTAACAGTCGTGCCATGTACGTCAGTTCCGGAGGCGAACGCCCATCCCGCCTCCGATTGGTTTGACGTGCTCAGTGTCAGATGGTTTCCGCAAATTGCTTTGTTGAGCAATCTTTCAGGCAACAATGATGCCTCGATATGCGAAAGGTTTTCCGCGCCGAAATATTATTCGCGATTTTGAGACAGATATGGTTATACAACTTAATACCGATCAAGAACATGTCCCGGCGGCCACTGCAAGATGTCGTTTAGGTAACAGATACTCTTGATGCCTCGTTTTAACTGTCAGCAGGCGAGGTGCTTCCGAATGACGAACATGGTTCGCGCAGGCCTATGCGATAGCTCGGTCTGTGCGGATCGCGAATGAGAGGTCAAGCATGATTCAAAAATCGACAGCCGGCTTTGCGAAGGGGGCGACATGAACACAGTTCGTTTCAGTCTGAAGCCTCTCGCATCGGCGGTGATCGCTCTCGCGGTTCTGACCGCCTGCGGTGGTGGAGGCGGCGATAGCGGCACCAGCGGCAATGCAACCGCCGGCGGCACCAATGCCGGCGGGTCGGGTAATACTGGCGATACCGGTGGCACGGGCGGCACGGGTGGCACCGGCAGTACGGGTGGCACCGGCAATACGGGCGGCACCGGGGGTTCAAGTGGCACCGGGGGAACCGACACCTCTGCTTCGATGACCATGTCATGCATCGAAGGCGGCACGTTCCAGTGCAGCGGCGGCACCATTCTCAGAACGGAGAACGGAATCGGACTCACCCGTTCCGGCGTGCAGGTCTACGGCAAATCCACCGGTGACTTCAGCGGAGGCGCGAGCGGTCTTGCGCCCGCCACGGAAGGCGTCGCCGAATTGCGAATCGCCAAGGATGCCGCCACCGGCGCGGTATCGAGCCCCGCGCTATTGCTCGACGGGATCGGCATTTCATGGGATGGCCGCAGGCAGCGTCCGCAGATCATCGAAGTCTTCGACCCGACGGCCGGGCGCACGGTACGCGACGCCAATGGTGCCCTCAAGCGGGATGTTGGCTTACCTGGCTATTCCGACCTTGGTTTCTATGACTACGCAACGCTGCGCGTCAACGGCACGCAGGCGAATTATGCGAACAACCGTTATTTCCCAAGATCCGGCAATCCCGCGCGATGCCCCCAAGGCCGAAATCCATGCGACGTGGAGACCGCCGGCGTTGCTTCCGCGCCGGGCGACTGGCGTACCAACGTGAATGGCAGGCCGGACACGGCGATGGTGCAGCGTTTCCATGAAGATGGCGACGTCCATGCGGGCAACGATACCAATGGTGGCTCGCTACCGGAAGGAAGCGGTACCGGTGTCCCCTTTGCCGGCTCCAAGGGCTATCGCCAGTTGAATCATTACGGTTTCACGCACGCCAATCTCGGTTTCTGGATCACTCAGGATACGGTTGACATCGCGGAGTGGACAGGCGGCAACGGCTTCGTCGAACATAACCAGATACGGCAAGGGGTGATTGCCTATGGCAACGTCACGCTGCCGTCAGCCGTTCCCGTGTCCGGTACGGCCCGATATGTCGGCAAGGTGTATGGCTGGTATGTTCCGAGCTCAGGTCCGAACGAGGATCCGAGGCCGTTCTCCGGAACGGCGGTGGCGACGGTGGATTTCGCTACTGGCGATGTCATTGTCGCGTTGAGCGATACACGATCCGACGATAGCGCCATGACCTCGGTGCCGGCCTCCCTGACAGGTACTCTCAAAATGGGCGCCGCAGGCCGGAACGAGTCGAACTATATGACTGGCCAGGTCAGCAACGCATCGCTCGCCGGAGGACTTAGCGGCCGCTATTTTGGTCCGGTCAGCAGCGGCGGTTCGGGTACGGGTCCGCAGGAACTTGGCGGCGCGATCAGGTTGAGCAATGCAGGCGGCGCTGCGGTAATAGGCGGCTTCATCGCCCGCAAGCAGTAATCACCGGCAAGTCTCGCGCAATGCGGCCGTCGAAGCGACGGCCGCATTTTTTTATGCCTGTGCCGCCGTCAGGACGGACAGCGCCCAGTGCGCGGCTTGCAGCGTTCTGCGGTCGTCATCGAAGCGGCCGACCAGTTGCAAACCTACCGGCATGCCGTTCGCGGCGCGCGCGAAGGGCAGGTGCACGCACGGCAGGCCGAGCAGAGTCCACATGCGGCAGAATAGCGGGTTGCCCGTCGACTGCAGTCCGGCCGGCGCCGCGCCTATGGTGCTGGGAGCGAGCAGTACGTCGACATTGTGGAAGCAGGCGTCGGCCAGCTGCCGCGCTCGATTGGCGGCGGCGCGGTTCGCTTCATGCTGTTCGGCGGTGATGGCGGCACCCGCCTGCAGGATGGCGGCGAGGCTGGAACTGAGTGCGCCGGCATGGTGCAGGCGTTCATGCGCGAAGCTGCGCGCTTCTTCGTATTCCATGATCTCGGCTTGCACCTGCACCAGCGTCGCAAATAATGCGGGCAGCGTCTTGTCGCTTAGCGCGGCTCCGGCTTGCGAAAGGCGCCGGATGGCGAATTCCATCGCAGCCTGTGTGTCCGCGTCGGCGTGCGGCCATTCGAAAGTCCTGCAGATGCCGATACGCGGCGGCGCATCGGCCTGCAGGTCCAGCAACCGCCGGTCGCCCATGAGAGCGGCAGAGAACAGCGCCACATCCTCCACCGAGCGGCCGAATGCGCCTACCGTGTCGAGGCTATCGGAGAGATCCTTCAGCCCGGCCCGCGGAATGCGTCCCAGGCTGGGCTTGAAGCCGACAATGCCGCAGAAAGCGGCGGGACGGATAACCGACCCGGCGGTCTGGGTGCCAAGCGCGAGCGGCACCATGCGGTCGGCGACCGCCGCCGCCGAACCGCTGGACGAACCGCCCGGCGTATGGTCGTGATGATGCGGATTGCGCGTCTTCCCGGGATGAAAGGTAGCGAATTCGGTGGTGACGGTTTTTCCCAGCACGATCGCGCCCGCTTCGCGCGCCAGCGCGACCGCCGCCGCATCCGCGGGCGGACGGTGATGTGCATAGATGGAAGAGCCGTAGGAGGTCGGCATGCCGGCAGTGTCGAACAGATCCTTCACGCCGATCGGCAAGCCGTGCAGCAAGCCGCGTATGGGGCCGCGGTCGAGGGCGCGTGCCTGCTCCAGTGCATCATCGAATGCGACGTGGGTCCAGGCCTCGATCAGAGGCTCGCGTTCGACGATGCGTTCGAGGCAGGCTTTCGCCAGCTGCTCGGCGCTGATTTCGCGGCGCGCGAGCCGGCCGGCGGCATCGGCCGCGCTCAACTCGTACAGTGCGGCGCGCTGTGCGCTCATACGATGCCTCGTGGACCGAAGGATGGTTCGCCGTTACGGCGAGTGCCGCGTGCCTGGACGCCGGCGCTTCGCCGCTGTTTTATTTCTTGCCCTTGACCGTGTCGACGACGGCGACATTCTGGTGGTCAAGATGGGCGGGCGGCATGTCGGGTTCAACTTCGATGCGGGTGATGCTCGAGGTCACAGAGGTCGGATCGCTGGCCGGGAAGGTCATTTCGACGGCATCGTCAAGCAGGGTTTCCTGCACCTTCTCTTCACTGGCGGCGGTAGAGTCGGCGAGAGCGGTGATCGCCATCGCGAGCCTGACGTAATTCAGTTCGGCAAGGTCGCGCACGGTGTCGATGTTCAGGGCTTGCTTCAGCAGCTTGGCATCCTTCGCGCTGATGCCTTGCAAGGCGCTGATCGGGGCATCGGCGATTTCGGAAAAGCTCTTGTTGCAGTATTCCTTGTCGACGATCTTGTTGATATTCATTCGTGTAACTCCTCATTTCGGCGTTTGCACAATTGTGCGGTACAGAGATTGTCTCTTTTCGTCGACGGACGATATTGC
>JAQGLQ010000023.1 GCA_028292785.1 Noviherbaspirillum sp.
CCACATCCATCAGCGACGGGATCGCATCGATTTCATAACTGACATTGAGCGTCGTGTTCATGCGCGCCATGGCTGCCTCGAGCAGCGGCCTGAAAGTATGCGGCGCGGTCGGCATGATGAACGGCAGACCGACCAGATCCGCCAGCGTGACCGGGCGCCCGCGCCGGCCTACCGGCTTCGCGCCCACCAGGTAAAACCCTTCGGTCGTGATCAGTTCGATCGAGAGATGCGGAGAAGCGACCGGATTGCGCGTGACCGCGAAATCGAGGCGGCCGGCCAGCAGCTGGTCGTACAGGCTGTGGGAAAGCCCTTCGACCACGCTGATGGAAGCCTTGGGGAAGCGCCGCGCGAATTCGGACACCATTGGCGGGATCACCAGCTTGCCCACGCTCGGCGGCAAGCCCAGGGCGACGCGGCCTTCGTAACTTTCCGCGCCTTCCCGCACCGAGCGCATCGCCGCATCGGCTCCATGCAATACTCCGCGCGCATGGTCGAGGAAGCGGCGTCCCGCGGCGGTCAGCTGCGCGCCGCGTCCGTTGCGGTGAAACAGATGGGTCCTCAGTTCGACCTCGAGCGCGCGCACCTTGCGGCTCAGCGTGGGCTGGCCTACCTCGAGTTGCAACGCGGCGTTGCTGAAGCTGCCCTGTTCGGCAACGCGCACGAAATATTGCAGTTGCAGAAGCTCCATCGACCCCCCTGAGGTATGCGGTTGATACATAACAGCTAGCCGGATTCGCCCATTGTATCTGTTCGCCGCCGGGCAGATACTGAGCGCATCAGACGACAGTCCGGAGGAGACATGGAACAAAACGAACGCCATCTGCGCAAGGTTGCCAACGTCAGGCTGCTCCACGAAACCTCCGCGGGCACTCTGATGGGCAAGCTGCTGCGCACGTTCTGGCAGCCGATCGCCCGCTCGGAATCCATCGCCAGAAATGCGGCACATGCAATTCGCGTGATGGGCGAAGACCTCACACTCTACCGTGGCGAAAGCGGCCGGCCGTACCTGGTCGGTGGCCATTGCGCCCATCGCCGCACCGCGCTGCATACCGGCTGGGTCGAGCAAGACCAGATACGCTGCATGTATCACGGCTGGCGCTACGACGGCGCCGGGCTGTGCAATGAAATTCCAAGCGAGAAAAATCCGCGGCCCGATCCGATCAGGATCGAGGGCTATCCGCTGCATGAATATTACGGCCTGATCTTTGCCTACATGGGCGAGGGGCCGGCGCCGGAATTCGACCTGCCCAGAAAACATTTTCTGGAAGAACCCGGCCGCCACATCATCAGCCGCGAACAGGTATGGGACTGCAACTGGTTCCAGCAAGTCGAAAATTCGCTCGATGCGGTTCACGTGAGTTTCGTCCATGTATGGGGCAAGCTCAGCCGTTTCGGCGAAGAACTGTCGACCGCCATTCCGGAACTGACGTATTCCGAAACCAGCGCCGGCATCCGCCAGGTCGCCACCCGTTCGAAGAACAATGTGCGCGTCAGCGACTGGACCTTTCCGAACAACAATCACGTGGTGGTGCCCGGTCCGCAGAAAGGCGATCCATGGAGCGACCTGAGCGTGTGGGCGGTGCCGATCGACGATACGCGGACGATGCGCTTCACGCTGTATTCCTTTCCCGCCTCGGCCGAAAAGGAAGCGCGCGAATTCGCCGCCGACCCTGACCGCGACTACGACCCGTCGGCCTTCCATGACGAACTGATGAACCAGCATGTGATCCAGGACGTCAGCCACACGCAGGTGCTGGCCGCGCAGGATTATGTGGCGCTGCGCGGCCAGGGCGTAATCGCCGACCGCACTACGGAAAACCTTTCCGCCTCCGACGCCGGCATCGTGTTGCTGCGAAAGATCTGCCTGCGCGAGATGGAAGCGATCCGCAACGGCCAGCCCGCCAAGCAATGGCGGCATCTCGACGAAAAATTCGATCTGCCGATTCCCACCGCGGAGGCGACCGCGTGATCAGGAGGTAGCAAGGGCTCGACGGCGAGCCACCCGACAAGACAGACAATACAAACGATACAGACGGAGACAACTCATGAAATTGGCCCATCTTGCGTTTTTTGCATCACGTAGTCTGACATCTGTTCTGCTGGCGCTCGCTTTACCGGGCATTCTGCTTTGCCAACCGGCGGCGGCGCAATCCTGGCCGACGAAACCGGTACGCATCATCGTCCCGGCGGCGCCGGGCGGCGGCATCGACCTGGCAGCCCGCAGTTTCGGCGACAAGCTTTCCGAACTATGGGGTCAGCGCATCCTGGTGGAAAACCGCCCCGGCGCGAACTTCGTGATCGGCAGCGACGCCGCCGCCAAATCCGCCCCCGATGGCTACACGCTGCTGCTGACCAGTTACGGCGCCATCACCGTCAATCCGATCGCCTATCCGAACCTGCCCTACAATCCGCAGCGCGACCTGGCGCCGATCATGCTGGTCAGCACCGCACCCTTTGTCCTGATCGTCAACAAGAGTGTGCCGGCGAATTCATTGCAGGAATTCGTGGCGCACCTGCGGGCCAATCCCGGCAAACTGAACCACGCGTCCAACAGCGCCAGCACCATCCTCGCCTCCGAACTGTTCAAGTCGCTGGCCAAGGTCGAATATGAAGACATCAATTACAAGGGCGGCATACTCGCGGCGCAAAGTGCCGCCGCTGGCGATACGCAGTTCGCGCTGGTCGACCTGGGCAGCGCCACGACGTATATGAACGGCGGCCGCGTGCGCGCGCTGGCGGTGTCCACCGCGCAGCGGTTCAAGACGCATCGCGACATCCCGACCTTCAGCGAGTCGGGCGTGCCGGGCTATGCGGTCGATGCATGGATCGTGCTGCTGGCGCCGGCGAAAACGCCGCCCGACATCATCGCCAAGATCAACGCCGACCTGCGGCGCGTGCTGGCCATGCCCGAGGTGGTCGGGCGCATCGAATCGATAGGAAACGAGGTCATCGCGAGCAGCGCGGAGGAAGCGGCGCGGGTACTTGAACTCGATGCGGAAAAATGGAAGCAACTGGTGAAGGAACGCAATATCAAGCTGCAGTAGGCGCTTCGCATGTGCGCTTCACCTGGAGACCTTTAATGTTTCTAATTGCCATTGTCTTTTCCGAAAGCACGGCTATGGTTAACTCATTAACGTAATACGTTAACAACGTGGAAATAATCGTGCCTTCTACAAGGACAACCGACAATATGCCTGGCGCCGCACACGAACCGCAACTGGACCTCGAACGTATCGATCGCCTGCTGGCGAAGCTTGAACTGGAACTGCAAAAGACCGGGGCTGATACGCCTACCGCGCAAGAACTGAAAATGGAGATGGAAACGTTGCGGGCGATGATCGAGTCGGCCCAGGCCGGCAACGGCGTCACCACCGAGAAGCATCATTCGATACGCGCGTCCTTCCAGAACATGACCGACAGACTGGAAGGGGAGGTCTTGAAGGATGCGCCCTATATCGCGGAAATCGGACGTATCCTCGGGCTGACGTAGAACCCGTTCAGGGTCTCGGAACCAGGCGGCGCTTATGCGAACGGCGCGCTGACGATCGCGTCGAATCGCTGCTGGGCTTCTTTCGGATTCGTTACCTCGTAGGTAAATCCGAGGGAGCGCAATTGCGACATGGCTTCGAGAAAAACGGCGCGTTCGCTGATGCCGATCGCACGATATACCTCACCGTATTCGTTGCGTATGCCGAGCAGAATGGTTTCGCGCCATACCGCATGCGCCTCGGCCTGGCTCAGGCCCATGCTGCTCAAAAGACGTACATCACAACCCGAAGGCGGGGTGCCTTCAATGACAGCTGTTTTCATCTTGCTCCGAATGGCTACCGATAAAACGCCAGTGCCTGTCTTGCTTCAGGCGCATCCAAGGGGTGATCGCTTCCGCGCCCGGGCCGGCGAAATCTAAACTTACATTGCATGAGCGGGAGCAGTCAAGCCCGTGCGGGGTTATTTTCCGCAGCGACCACCCGGGTGTTAACGGTTTAACAAGCTTGCAAGAAATCTGCTTCCTTGACGGGACTTTTTCGGGCTTATGTAGTCGGATGATAAATTCATAACGCCGCGGCATCATGCCGCGATGCAGCGCAATCCCGACAGTCGGAAATGGTCCGTACACTGAGGAGCAATCTTACGCCTGCAGCTGCGCGGCGCGCACCACCGAGATCAGGAAATCATCGCGGCTATACTTTCGATACTCGCCGCAACAAGGGCGACCAACACCGGCCACGAAAGAGAAAGACATGTTTGCAGCAATCGACCTGGGCTCCAACAGCTTCCGTTTGCATATCGGCGCGTACGATGGCCAGACCATGCGCGTGATTCGCAGCGCCCGCGATCCGGTGCGGCTCGGCGCCGGTCTCG
>JAQGLQ010000053.1 GCA_028292785.1 Noviherbaspirillum sp.
AAGGTGGGCGCCAACGGCATGCTCGAAGCTATACCGGCTGCCACGCCGGTGGCCGCTTTCGTCCTCACCAACGCCGGTCTCATGGCCAATCTGACGCTTGAGGGCACCAGAATCGCGCCGCTAAAGCTCTGAGCTCACCGCTGCCCGTTCAGGGATGCGCCAACACAAGTGATGCGGCCCGCGGTCGCCCGGGCATCGGCTTCTTCGCGCGTCCCATGCTGCGTGACGATGTATTTATCGCCGCCGTCGGCACTCGGGCTAAGGTAAATATTCAGATAGAGATCGTGCGCATCGGGCACGTTCTCGAGGAATCTCGGCCCGTTCTCCGAGAGCTGTCCATCAAGGGTGAAGACGGTCACGATGTCATCGTCGGCGATATAGCCGTGCACCTTGTACACCGGATGCCTTGCTCTTGTAGTAATGATCTCCACCGGCTGCTTCGTCGTCACCGTGCGCAGAGGGCGGCTGAAATTGAGCGGCGGCATGTCATCAAAGTTGATGACTTTTTCCTTGGGTACGGGCTCGGGGGGCGGCGGCTCGGTTTTAGGCGGCTCTCGTCCGGGCGGATCACGGTGCGGGATGTTTTCGCCAGGGGGATCAACCTGTGGAACGGTGGCGCCTGCCGCACCCGCGTTGCCTGTGAACCGCCTGCCGTCGAGGCTTGGTTCGTGCCTGCCTGCGCCCATGCGTTCCGCGCCGCCCCCTCCCGCCGATTCAAGCTCCGGCTCCCTGCGACCCTGACGCTGCCGCACGACGGTTGAGGATGGCGGCCGGTCGAACGTCCTTTTTGGAACGTTGAAGGCAATTTCGTAGTTGTACAACTGCTCGTCGGTCATGTCCGGATACGGCGCCGGATGTCCGCCATCGATAGTGCGAAATGCGACCACCGGCTCGCGCTTGCGCAAAATGGTATTGAGAATACTCACTTCCTGCTCCTTCAACGATTACTCGAGAACCTGCATGCCTCCCGCTGCAATGACGGTCATCGCATTCGAGGGCCCTTCCACAGGATATGCGACGACGCATGGCTCTGTATTGTTATAAACCGGCGAGCGTCACGGTGTATGCACCGCCGGTACGCATGTCGAGAAGCATCGGCAATTCGACTATGGAAGACTGTGGGGGTTCGCGATCCGGAGTTTATTTGCGCATTTGCCGGAAGCCGCGCCACAATAGGCAAGCATGGCAGGCGCAACCGGCACAAGACGGGATGAGGCATTTGCCGGGATTGGTTTTCGGCAAGACAAACCAGAAAAGGGGTTAGACCTCGCGATCTAACCCCTTCGTATTACTGGTGCGGCTGGCAGGAATCGAACCCACGACCCCTAGGTTCGTAGCCAAGTACTCTATCCAGCTGAGCTACAGCCGCGAAAAACAAAAGTATAGCACGGCATCAATGGGATGTGGAAGAGGTGCTTGCCATTTTGTGTTGCCTGTCCGCAATTTCCGATGTTGTCCGTGGCGGCCTGGTTCACTCCCGACGTGTCGCTATGGCGGAATAGCCTCATGAACTTTTGAGGGTTATCTCATCCACAAAAATCTATGATAGAGTCGCCGATCGATATTTCCGTGTCGAATATTCGATTCTCTTTCGCGCCGCCAGCAATCCGGAATTATTCAGGAAGAACACCGAACGATGGATGCAGAACAACTGCCCATTACGACCGCAAACGCATCGCTGCCGGAAACGGTTGTTTCGAATGCGCCTTGCCTGATATTTCAGTTGGCCAGAAATGCCAGAGGCGTCCTGTCCTTTTCTTATCTAAGCCTTGGCTGCCATGCTTTGCTCGGAATGACCCCCGAGGCGTTGCATGCCAATCCCGCGATATTCCTTGATCTTGTGCTGGACGAAGACCGTCAGTCCTGCACGGATACCCTGGCTGCGTCGGCGCGCGACATGAAAGTCTGGAACTGGGAAGGCCGTATCCATATCGCCGAATGGAACGATACCAAGTGGATCAATATCCGCGCCACCCCGCGCGCACTGCCCAGGAAAGAAATGCGGTGGGACGGGATCGTGATCAACATCACGCACGGCAAGCGCGAACAGGCTGACTATACCAAGTCGCGCGATCAGCTCGCGGAGCTTTCCGCCCATGTGCAAATGGTCAAGGAAAACGAGCGGATGCGCATCGCGCGCGAATTGCATGATGACCTTGGCGGCAATCTCACCGCAATCAAGATGGCGGTAGCCGTCATGGTGCGCAGGCTGCCGGCGGACGGCAGCGACCTGCCCGAAAAGGCGGCTTATATCGATTCCCTGGTCGACCGCACCATTGAAGCCGTGCATCGCATCTCGGCCGACCTGCGCCCGAGCATTCTCGACCTCGGTATCGTTGCCGCAATCGGCTGGCAGGCGAAGGAGTTCGAAAAGCAGTTCGGGATACCGTGCGCCGTATCGTCGAACAAGCATGAAATCGAACTCGCCTCCGACCACGCCACCGCGCTCTTCCGGATCTTCCAGGAAGCGGTCACCAACGTCGGCAAGCATGCCAGGGCCAGCCGCGTCGCGGTGCGCCTGGCGCGCACCAACCGCAGGATTTCGCTCGAGGTGACCGACGATGGGCGCGGCATCCGCGCCTCGGATCGGCTGAAGTCGAAGTCCTTCGGCATCCGGGGCATGGAAGAACGCGCGGATGCCCTCGGCGGAAACCTGATAGTGACCGGCGCCGCCGGCGGCGGCACCGTCGTGAAAATCAGTATTCCGGTCGCAAGCACATGAGCCGCGGCCCTGCAATGAAACAAACACTCCCACTATTCAGATTGCCCACATGACAGTAAACAGTGCGATCAAAATCGTCATCGCGGACGACCATGCGATTGTCCGCGAAGGCCTGAAACAGATCCTGGCCGACAGCAAGGACATCATCGTCACCGGCGACGCGGAAAACGGCGTGGAAGCAATCAAGCTGGTGCGCAAGGCGGAATGCGACGTCCTGCTGCTCGACATTTCCCTGCCGGATCGCAGCGGCATCGAGGTCCTGAAGCAGATCAAGAAGGAAGCGCCGAAGCTTGCCGTGCTGATGCTGTCGATGCACCGCGAGGATCAATACGCGGTGCGATCGCTGAAGGCCGGGGCATCCGGCTACATGAACAAGCAAAGCGCGCCTAACGAACTAGTCGACGCCATCCGCCAAGTCGCATCGGGAAAAAAGTATGTCAGCGAGGCGCTGGCGCAGGAACTCGCCAGCCAAGTCGGAGCAGATCGCGAGGTGCCGCTGCACGAAACGCTGTCTGATCGTGAATACCAGACCTTCATCATGATCGCTTCCGGCAAGACCGTGGGAGACATCGCCCACGAACTATCGCTGTCGGTGAAGACCATCAGCATGTACCGCTCGCGGCTGCTGCAGAAAATGAAGCTTCGCAATAACGCCGAGCTTACGCATTACGCAATCAGAAGCGAACTGGTCGAATAGCGCGCCAGGAGCGCGGCGAATTTCGGATCGCGCCTTATATCAGGCGAAGCAAGCCGCAAAAACCGGGTCGTCATGGCCCGCCGAGACGTTCACGCAACAAATTCCTCTGTGATCCACCGCGCAAACGGCCACTCCAATCGGCGCATTTCCGAAAAACTTGAGACCTTGCGAAAAAAATAAACCCCTCAAGATTTTTTGCATACGGGACGAAACAAGGGTACGCAACAAGCATGCGGACGAAGCTGAAAAAATTTCAAGAATCGCATTAAAGTTTTTTCGGAACCGTACGATAAAGCTAACAACAAGACTGATTACCTCTGCAAATCGCCAGCGCAGGTTGGCTGAGGAAATGGGTTTTGAAGCGTACAAACGGCAATTCCATCCCGTAATTTCGATAGGAGTCACAAAATGGCCTCAGTAATCAATACCAATCTCGCATCGTTGAATGCACAGCGTTACCTGAACACATCGCAGAACTCCCTGACAACATCCCTGCAGCGCCTGTCCTCGGGTCTGCGCATCAACAGCGCCAAGGATGACGCAGCCGGCCTCGCGATTTCGGAGCGTTTCAGCACCCAGATCCGCGGCCTGAACGTCGCAGCTCGCAACGCCAACGACGGCATCTCCCTCGCGCAGAGCGCTGAAGGCGGCATGACCGAAATCGGCAACAACCTGCAGCGTATCCGCGAACTGGCGGTGCAGGCTCGCAACGCCACCAACTCCGCCTCCGACCGTCAGGCGCTGGACGCCGAAGTACAGCAGCTGAAGGCCGAGGTTGCACGTGTCGCCGATCAGACCACATTCAACGGCAACAAGCTGCTGGACGGCTCGTTCCTGTCGCAAGCGTTCCAGGTAGGCGCCAACCAGGGCCAGACGATCAGCATCGATTCCATCGTCAATGCCAATACGGACAAGCTCGGTTCATGGAAAACCTCCAGTGCCACCGGAACGGCTGTCGCCGGCGCGCTTACCGCGGGTGAACTGACCATCGACGGCGTGGCAGTCGGCGCGGCGGCACGCGATGCCAAGGCCCAGGCCGCGGCAATCAATGCGGTATCCGGCAAAACCGGCGTCACCGCCGCCGCAGCCTCCACCAGTGGCGCGTTGGGCGCGTTCACGACCACCGCGGGCGGCACTTATAGCCTGTCGGTCGGCGGCGTCAACATCGCCACCAACAAGGTCGCCGGTTATACCGCAGCGGGCATGGATACCGACGTGACTGCGGCAAAGGACACGCTCGCAGCGGTCGGCATCACCTTCACCGGTACCGCCGCAGCCGGCACGCTCGAATTCAAACGCGCCGATGGCGGTAATATCGACCTGGTCGAAAGCTGGGGCACGGGTGCTTCAGCGGGTGGCTTCGCTACGACTACCGATCCGGCCGCAGGTGCCTCCGTGACGAGCAACTACTACGGTACGCTCACCCTGACCAGCTTCAACGACGATTCGTTCAAGATCGCCGGCGGCGCCGACGCCGGCCTGACGAACGGTGTCGCCACCGTGACGACAAATACCGGCTTCGCCAGCGAGAACGTGCTGACGACGGCTGGCGCCGACAAGATGATCGTTGCCATGGACGCAGCGCTGCAGACGCT
>JAQGLQ010000071.1 GCA_028292785.1 Noviherbaspirillum sp.
GTAAACGGCTTTGCAGGCCGCTGCATAACCACTTTGCTACCCCGCCAAGGGTGCGTATTTTAATTATAAAATCAGAACCTTGCTTCCTGGGCGATTGCTGAATAAATTTTAGGCAGCAATCTCGCAAGAAAAAAGAAAGCTGATGGAGCTTCCCTTCTGGATTTGGAGCGGGAGAAGAGTCTCGAACTCTCGACCTCAACCTTGGCAAGGTTGCGCTCTACCAACTGAGCTACTCCCGCATAAAACAAACACTGAACTGTCGATACCGATGTCTGCGGATGATACTTCAACTGACTTCTCACTAAAAATAAAAGGAAGCTGCTTTCGCTTCCTTTTATATTCTGGAGCGGGAGAAGAGTCTCGAACTCTCGACCTCAACCTTGGCAAGGTTGCGCTCTACCAACTGAGCTACTCCCGCGTCGACGACAGACGCACATTATAGAGGACTTGAGTTTCTTGTCAAGCACAGGCCCGGGACGTTCATAGGGAAAACGCTATGAAACCGTTCGTGCTACCTCATTCCTGCGCCGGTTTCCTTGATAAGCGGCCATGCCTTCCGCATGTAATAAAACATCGACCATACCGTGAGCACCGCAGCCAAGCCGAGCAGCCATCCACCCCAATAACGGGTGTCAATCACGCCGAAAATATAGCCATTGAACAGCAGCATCGGAATCGCGACCATCTGTGCCACAGTTTTGATTTTTCCGAGCGAACTGACGGCCACGGATTTGGATGCGCCGATTTGTGCCATCCATTCGCGCAGTGCGGAAATCGCAATCTCGCGCCCGATGATGATGAAGGCCACTACCGCATTGACACGATCGAATTCAACAAGAACGAGCAATGCGCCCGCGACCATCAGCTTATCTGCAACCGGGTCCAGAAATGCCCCGAATGCGGAGGTTTCATTCCAGCGCCGGGCCAGATAGCCATCGCACCAATCGGTCACGGCGGCAATGATGAAAATCGCGGTAGACGCCGCTGCCTTGGCCGGGGGCGACAACCATGCATCCGGAATGTAAAAGACACCTACTACCAGAGGAATCAGGGCGACGCGCAACCATGTGAGCAAAATCGGAATGTTAATTGGCATAAATACGCTGTTATTGGAATTTGTTCGATTCTCGCGTGCACTCATGTTTCAGGCGTGGCAAGACGCGATCCGATTTTGGTACTGCTTCTTCTTCGGGCGGTTTCGGCTTCATGGCGCCCAATCTGCCGAATCAATGCAACTGCTTGTAAATTTCTTCGGCAAGCTGACGTGAAATACCGTCTACCGACGCAAGCTCCTCGACACTCGCGTCGGCCACACCCCTTAAGCCGCCGAAGCGCACGAGCAGTTTCTGGCGGCGCTTGGCACCGATCCCCTCGATTTCCTCGAGGCGTGACGACTGGCGCGCCTTGGCCCGCTTGGCGCGCATTCCCGTGATCGCAAACCGGTGCGCCTCGTCGCGAATCTGCGCGATCAGCATGAGTGCGGCCGAATCCTTGCCCAATTCAAGCGGAGTGCGCGCATCCGCGAAGACCAGCGTTTCCAGTCCGACTTTACGCCCTTCGCCTTTGGCGACGCCCACGATGAGGCCGATATCCAGACCGAGTTCGCTGAAGACCTGCCGCGCCATTTCCACCTGGCCCTTGCCACCGTCGATCAGCACGACGTCGGGCATGATGCCTTCACCATTGGCGACTTTCTCGTAACGCCGCGTCAGCACCTGCCGCATCGCCGCGTAGTCATCGCCCGGAGTAATGCCGGTAATGTTATAGCGCCTGTATTCGCCATTCTGCATCGCATGATGATGGAACACGACACAGGATGCCTGGGTCGCTTCGCCTTGCGTGTGGCTGATATCAAAACATTCGATCCGCAACGCGTCTATATCAACCACTTCCAGGCCCAGCATATCGACCAGCGCGCGCGTGCGGGCCTGTTGCGAACCCTGCTCCGATAAAAGCCGCGCCAGCGCAATTTCGGCGCCCTTATGCGCCATCTCCAGCCATTGCCGCCGCTGTCCCTGGGGCTGGAACACGAGATTTATCCGGTGGCCGCACTGCTCCATCAGAGCCATCATCAGTGCCGGTTCATCGAGTTCGGGGGTGAGGATGATTGTGCCCGGTATGAACTTGTCGATGTAATGCTGGGCGAGGAAGGCTTTCAGGACGGTGACATCGCCCGATTCTTCTGCCGTCGCCAGGGCATCGTCGACGTGCGTCGGAAAGTAGGCGCGGTCGCCGAGATGCCGCCCGCCGCGAACCATCGCCAGATTGACGCAGGCCCGGCCGCCCTGCACCACCACCGCAATGATATCGATGTCGGCATCGCCGACGACTTCCATGCTTTGCTGATGGAGCACGCGCGACAGTGCGCTGATCTGATTGCGCACTGCGGCCGCCTGCTCGAACTTGAGCTCTTCAGCGAAACCATGCATTTTGGTTTCCAGCGCCTGCAGCACTTCGGTTTGGCGTCCACGCAAAAACTTGCCGGCATTCTCCACGTCGATCGCATAATCTTCCTTGCTGACCGCATTTACGCATGGAGCGCTGCAACGGTTGATCTGGTGCAGCAGGCACGGCCTCGTGCGGTTGGCATACACCGTGTCTTCGCAGGTCCGAAGCTGAAAAACCTTCTGTAATATCTGCATCGATTCCTTGACCGCCCATGCGCTGGGAAACGGTCCGAAATACTGGTTTTTCTTGTCGACCGCGCCCCGGTAGTACGCCATTCGCGGAAAATCCTGCGCAGTGATCTTCAGGTAGGGATACGATTTGTCGTCGCGAAACAGAATATTGAAACGCGGCTGCAATGTCTTGATGAGATTATTTTCAAGCAGCAGCGCTTCCGCTTCGCTTCGCGTGACGGTGGTCTCGAGCCGCACGATCCGGTCGATCATCATCGCGGTGCGGGGACTGGCGATGTTCTTCTGGAAATAGCTCGATACACGCTTCTTCAGATCGCGCGCTTTACCAACATACAAAAGCTGATTATCGGCATCGAAATAACGGTACACGCCCGGCAGGTGCGGCAGCTTCGCGACTGTCTCGAGGAGAGAGGCGCGAGGATCGCTCGATGCGTGGATTTCGATGTCGGACATTGCAAAGTTCTCAGTCGGCGCCAAGCGATTCCACTGCGCGCTTTGCCGCGAGGAAGCGCGAATCTTCGTGCAAGGCATTCCAGCTCATCGCGCTGGCACGTGGCAGCAGACTGGCCAGACGCGCAGAGGATTTGCGGCTGGCG
>JAQGLQ010000078.1 GCA_028292785.1 Noviherbaspirillum sp.
CCTTCCGCTACCAGGACTCGGACTTTCGGATGCGCACGCTGATCACCGAGCGCTATGGCAAGGGCTTCATTCCGGACGAACTCAGCATCCAGGACTGGGGTGTCAACGCCCAGGAGCTCGAGCCGCATTTCGACCGCTTCGAATATCTGCTCGGCGTCAGCGGCAAGGCCGGCAACCTGAAGGGAAAGAAGATCGAGGGCGGCAACATATTCGAGGATCCGCGCTCGCGCGAATATCCGACGCCGCCGATGAAGGAGCCGTACGGTTCGGCCATCTTCCGCAAGGCGGCGGCCAGCCTCGGCTATCATCCGTTTCCGCAGCCGTCGGCGAACCTCAGCCAGCCCTACACCAATCCGGAAGGCATGACGCTGTCCACCTGCATGTTCTGCGGCTTTTGCGAACGCTACGGCTGCGAGCATTACGCCAAGTCGTCGCCGCAGACAGTGCTGCTGCCGGTGCTGATGAAGGACAAGAACTTCACCCTGCGCACCCAGGCCCAGGTGCTGCGCATCAATCTCGACAAGAGCGGAAAGCGCGCCACCGGCGTGACCTATGTCGATGGGCGCGGCCGCGAGTTCGAACAGCCGGCCAAGCTGATCATCGTCGGCGCCTATGCCTTCAACAACGTGCGCATGATGCTGCTGTCGGGCATCGGCACACCCTACGATCCGAAGACCGGGCAAGGCGTGGTGGGACGCGGCTATGCCTACCAGACGCAGAGCGCGGTGCAAGTGTTTTACAAACAGAACATCAACATCAATCCCTACATGCGCTCGGGCGCGAACGGCACCCTGATCGCGGATTTCGTCGGCGACGACTACGATCGCGGGCCGCTCGGCTTCATCGGCGGCGCCTACATCGGCGAGATCATGACCAACGGCCGGCCGATAGAATTCCAACCGACGCCGCCCGGCACGCCGGCCTGGGGCGCCGACTGGAAAAAGGCGGTGGTGCGGCACTACAACCATACGTCGGTCGTGCTGCTTTCGGGGAGTTCGGTGTCGACCGTGCGCAACTACCTCGATCTCGATCCGACCTACAAGGATGCGTGGGGCCTGCCTCTGCTGCGCATGACCTTCGACTTTCCGGAGAACGATCTGCGGATGTCGGCCTACTGCACCGGCAAGGCGATGGAGATCGCCAAAGCCATGGGCGGGCAGCAGATCGCCGGCGGGCCGCGCAGAGGTCCGTACACGATCACGCAGTACCAGAGCACGCACAACACCGGCGGCGCCGTGATGGGAACCGACCCTGGTACCAGTGCCGTCAATCGCTTCCTGCAAAGCTGGGATGTGCACAATGTGTTCGTGATCGGCGCCTCGGCCTTTCCGCAAAACAGTGCATTCAATCCGACTGTGACCGTCGGCGCGCTGGCCTATTGGGCGGCGGATGCGATCGTCGGGCAATACATGAAATCCCCCGGACCGCTGGTGCGCACATGAGACACTCGAACCCGATCATCGCCGGGCTGCTGCTATGCGCCGGCGCCGTGCAGGCGCAAGCCCCCTCCCAATCCGAGGCAAGTGCTGCCGCCGGCAGGCAGATCGCCGTCGGCGGCGCGCCGAACGGCGTGGCCGCATGCGCGAGCTGTCACGGCGCGCAGGGCGAAGGCATCGCCGCATCCGGCTTCCCGCGCATCGCCGGCCAGAGCCATGCCTATCTGGCCCGGCAACTGACGAGCTATGCGGACGGCAGCCGCAAGAACCCGATCATGACGCCGATCGCGAAGGCGCTGTCCGCGCAGCAGATCGCGGCGGTTTCCGTTTATTACGAAACGCTGTCCGCGCCTTCCCCTGGCGCGCCCGTGCCGCCTGCCGCGGGCGCCGCGCGAAAAAGAGCCGAGATGCTGGCCAACGTCGGCGACGAAAGCATCGGCGTGCAGGGCTGCGCCAACTGCCATGGCCCCGGCGGCATCGGCGAGCCGCCGAACTATCCTTATCTCGCAAGCCAGCACCAGGGCTATCTGGTCGCCGCCCTGAGCGAATGGAAAAGCGGCGCGCGCAACACCGATCCCAGCCGGCAGATGACCCTGATCGGCAAGAGGCTTTCGGACGCGGATATCGCCGCGGTCAGCGCGTATTACGCGGCGCAGCCCGCGCCGCCCCCCGTATCGCAGCGCATGAATGTTCCCGCCGCCTCGGCGTCGCGGCCCGCGGCGCCCGGCGGAGGACCGACCGCCGGAGCGGGCAGCATCCCGGCCCAGGGAGTGGGAACCGAGCAGGGAGCGCCCACCACCGGCGGCGGTCAGGGGCCCGGCGGAGGCGGCGGCGCATCGGGCACAGGTCCGCAAGGCAGCCCGGCGCGACGGTAGCCCTTTCCGAAAAAGGTGCGCGGAGGCATTAATTCAGATGGCTTTTCATCGCCGATGGGGTATAACTGGCAATTGTGTCTTACGGCAATACTTGCCGTTACGCAGCATAGCCAACACTCGTCGAGACCATCATGGCTGACATGCCAGAAAATACACGCTTGCACGGGCCCGTCCATCCGCACTCCGTCGATTTCAGTGGGGCCGCTTCGCCCAGAAAATATCTTAGCCTGCACATGCAGACCAGGCATGCCCTGGCCGATCTGCTCGATGCACTTGGCTACCTTCCCGAAAAGAGCCACGAGACGCTCGCCTCGCTCCATAGGGAACAATGGACCGAAGGCGTGTCCACCGAGTCCGGACGACGGATCGAAAAGTGGCTCGATGAGTTTGCCGGAAGCATGCTCGCCGGCACGGTGAAGCCCACCTTGCATATCAATAAAATATTGTCCGACTGGCAGCGCGGCCTGAGCGGGCGCCTGAAGGAACTCGACCATCACCGGCATTCGCGCTTTCCTCATCTTGAAAGCAGATCGCTTTGCGCGAAGGTGTCCGAAGCCGGCACCATTGCCAGATTCTTATCGGCTTATCCCATGGTGTCGCACGAGGACAACATGCGCATGAGAAGTTCCATCGTGCGCCTTGGGCTGTCCGTCGACGAATCGTACCGGCTGGTGGCGCGCATGGTAAGGCGCAAGGATGTATGCGACGAGAATCGCGACCGGCTTATCGATGCGCTCATGCAGCCGTCCGGCGCAGCCAACGCGCGCATGCCTGCGCACATCGACGATGTGTTCAGCACCGGGGGCGACCTCGATGCTTTCCTCGCCTATGCGGCGCAGCATCGCGACAATCCGGCATGGCTGCCGGCGGCGAAGCTGCTGAAGAAGCGCCGCGAACCCGCGCCCGGCAACGATATGACCCATGTCGTGTCGGCGGCCATCCTCGACGCAAGGAGAACAGTGGCGGCGCACGATGTCGACAGCACCATCGCGCCGCTCAAGGCCATCTACCGCAAGATCGGCAACGCCGACATCGCGCATATCCTGCAGACAGCGCTCGATGCATGTGCCGCGCGCGAAGACGAATGGCTGTTCCATCTGTTCAGCCATGTTGCCGGAGCCGGCCCGCAAGGGGGATTCAAGGTCCGGCTGCGCGAGGCTCTGAAGCATCTGACAAAGCATGACCGCACGGATGAAACGCTGCGCATGGCGCTGTTCCGGTTCGCAATCCATGCCGATCTGCTGAAGGCCGCTGAATTGCTATGCCGGGAAGCCGGGCCCGAGATCGATCTCGACGCCTGCCTGAGCGAAGCTATCGAACAGACGCGGTTCATGACGGTGAACCCGGAGGCGGTGCAAATCATCATCGCGGCAATGACGCCGAAACAGCGCGGGCGAGCCTTGTCGGAGATCAGGAGCCACCTGCACCCGCGCGACATCGCGGAGAAAGAAAATCTGCTCAGGAAAAAAGATGGCGAGCTGCTTCTCGATAAGATGTTCATGCACATGAATCATCCGCCGTTTCTGCCTTCGAAGGCGCTTGCGCACTATGTGGCGGTGCTGCGCAACGAGATTTCGCAGGACCTCGAGCGGCAAAAATCGCGGCATGCAAATCTGGAACAACTCGCGCGGATGGTGGAAACGGTGATCCATTCCGCGGGTGGATAACTATCCGGCTCAGAACTCGAATCCGGCGTTCTCCCGCACAGCCCGCGACTGCGCGGCGCCGAGCAGCGCGACCAGCCGCCGCGCGATCTGCGGATGCGCTGCCTGCATCGGAACGACCGCGGTATAGACCGTCGCCAGCTCGAATTCCTTCGGCAGGGCCGCCACCAGCTTCACCCCGTCGGTATAGAGGATCTCGGTCGCCTGCGTGCAGCCGATCAGTCCGGCTTCATCCGACTGCGCGAGATGCCGCATCGCCGTCGCGCCGTTCGGATAAGGCCGCAGCCTCTTCTCGACGTCGGCGTGAATGCCGAGCTGCCTGAGCACATTGACGAAGTGAATGCCGGCCGTCGCCTTCTCCGGATCGGGAAAATAGATGCCGCGCGCATCGAGCAGCGCGGCTTTCAATCCGGCGACGCTCGACACATCCGGCGACCGGTCTCCGGCGCGCACCGCAATGCCGGTCTTCACCCGGCCGAGAGGCGTGGCGGTGCCCGCATCGACATGACCGCTTTGCGCCAGGCCGTCGATCAGCGCGTCGGTCAGGATCAGGACATCGCATGGCTCTCCCGCCAGGAACCTGTCCTTCATGAGGCCTACCGCGCCGAAAGCGCCCTTCAGTTCCGCGCCGGTATCCGCGGAAAATTGCGGCCATAATGCGTCGACCACGCCTTGCGCGGCGCCGCCGCTCAACAGATGCAAATCCATGCGATTCCTTTTCAGAGTGAGTTGATCAGGGCCACGATGCGCTCTGACGTGATCGGCAGTTCCCGCACCCGCACGCCGAGCGCATCGAACACCGCATTGGCGATGGCGGCGGCGGTCGGTCCGAGCGAAGCCTCGCCGGCGCCGACCGATGGCCGGTCGGATGGAACGATAATCGTATCGACCGCCGGAACCTCGGAGAAGCGCAGGATCGGATAGCTTTCCCAGCTGTCGCTGGTGATGCGCTCCGCATCGAAGCGCACCGCTTCCTTCAACGCCCAGCTGGTCGCCTGGATCGCGCCGCCTTCGATCTGGCTGATCACGCCGTCGGGATTGATGGCGATGCCCACATCGACCGCGATGGTCAGGCGCGCGACCCGGATATCCTCTTCGGCGACGATGTCGGCCACCACCGCGCAATAGGCGCCGGTATTTTTGTAGCGCGCGAAGCCGATGCCCCAGCCACCCCCTTCCCGCTCCGGCGCAGCACGCCAGCCGGAGCCGTCGACCGCACGCCGTATCACTTCGCGCGCGCGCGGATCGCTCGCATGGGCGAGCCGGAATTCGACAGGATCGGTGCCGCTTGCCTGCGCCAGTTCATCCATGAAGGATTCGGCGGCGAATACGTTGGCGAGCGCGCCGAGGCTGCGCAGGGCGGAGGTGCGGACCGGCGCCGCCAGCACCCGATGATTGACCACATGCCAGCTCGGGAAATCATACGACGGCACGGCATTGCGCTCCGAGCCGCCGCCGGCGGCGAGCGGCGCATTGAGTACCGGCGGCGGCTCGAACGGCTGTTCGAGATGCCAGCTCCCCAATAGCGCCGGGGTGGCGGAACGGCCCGGCCGACCGCTGTGGCCATTGCTCCATACATCGTGGCGCCAGCCGATGATCCGGTGGTCGGCATCGAGATCGGCTTCGATGTCGACCGCCATGGCCGGGCCGAAGGGAGCGGCGGTCAGTTCGTCGGCGCGCGACCAGCGCACCCGCACTACCCGCCCCGGCACAGCGCGCGCCAGCCATGCCGCATCGAATGCGGCGTCATCGGCGCCGTTATGGCCGTAGCAGCCGGCGCCTTCCACATGCTGCACGAGGATGTCGGATTCCTCCATGCGAAATGCAAGCGACAAGTCCTTGCGCAAGTTGTAGATGCCCTGGCTGTGCGTCCATACCCTGAGCAGGCTTCCGTCAAAGCACGCCAGCGCGCATGACGGGCCGATGGACGCATGCGCGATGAAGGGCTTGGCATAGCTGGCCTTGATGGTGCGCGCGACGCGCGGCGTTGCGCCTGCGCCAGGCTTGGAGTCGACCACCTTGCTCTCGACCGGCTGGCTCTTGAGCCAGGCCGCGAGCGCGGTTTCATCCGGCATCGGCGGCGCCGCTTCCGCCTGCCGCCAGACCGCGCAAGCGGCGAGCGCGGCGGCTGCCTTGTCGACGGCGCGCTGGCTGCCCGCAAGCACACCCAGCAGCGAACCATCGCGGCTGATCTCGACATCGTCGAAGCGGGGCAACGGCTCGCGCAGCGCGACCAGGCGCGCGGCGGACGTCGGCGGGCGCACGATGGCGCCGAACAGCATGCCGGGGAATTCGAGATCGTGGATGAAGCGGGGCCGCCCGAACACCTTGCCGGGCAGGTCGAGGCGCTGCGCATCGGCGCCGACCAGGCGATAGTCGTGCGGCGATTTCGGCGATGCGTCGCCGCTGGCTTCGCGATCGAGCAGACGATCATCGGCAAGCGCCCAGTAACTGGTCGAGCGGCCGTCCTGGGCCGAGATGGTGCCTTCCGCGATAGCCAGCCGATCGGCGGGCACGCCCAGCGCTTGCGCCGCCGCCTCGAGATAGATGCGCCGCGCTTCGGCGCATGCCTGGCGCAGCGCCATGCCGGACTCCTGTACCGACAGGCTGCCCGAGGTCACGGCCTCATTCGGACTGACCTGGGTGTTCGCGGCGATCATGCGCAGCTGACCGGGATGCAGGTCGAGTTCTTCCGCGACGATCTGCCCCAGCGCGGTCAGGATGCCCTGCCCGAGTTCAACCTTGCCGGAAAAGACATCGACGAAGCCCTCGGCGCGAAAGCGCAGCCATTGGCCGAGGCGCCGGTTGACATGCAGGCTGCCCGGCAAGGAAATGCGCTGCGTGTCGTCGCCAGTATGCGCCGTGATCATATGGACCATGTCATTCGCCGTCTTCCGCCGCATCCAGCACCGCGCGGACGATGCGGTTGTGCGCGCCGCAGCGGCACAGGTTGCGGTCGAGCGCTTGCTTCACCTCGCTCTCGCTCGGCCGCGGGCAGCGATTCAGCAGGGCGGCCGCGGAGATCAGCATGCCAGACGTGCAGTAGCCGCACTGCGCGGCCTGCCGCGCGATGAAGGCGCGCTGCAGCGGATGCGGCGCCTGCTCGTTGCCCAGGCCTTCGACGGTGACGATGGTTTTCCCGGCGGCGGCCCACAGCGGCGTGTCGCAGGAAGCGACGGCACAGCCGTCGATCAGCACGTAACAGGCGCCGCACTGATTGCTGCCGCAACCGAAGCGCGAGCCCTTCAGCTTGAGCGTGTCGCGCAGCGCATCGAGCAGCGGCACGTCGTCGCCGAGCGCGACTTCATGCCGCACGCCGTTGACGTTCAGGACAATCGTCATGCCGCTTCGCCGGACGGGCTTACTGATCGGCCTTCGCGCCCGAGATTTTCACGATCTGCGCCCATTTGATGATGTCTTCATTCATGAACTTCGTAAATTCCGCGGGCGTCATCTTCATCGCGGTCGCACCCTTGCCGGCCCACGACTTGATGACTTCCGGATCGGCGGCGATCTTGCTGATTTCGGCATTCAGGCGATTGACGATGGCGGGCGGCGTGTTCTTCGGCGCCATCATGCCGAGCCAGATTACAGCTTCATATCCCGGCACGCCGGCTTCCGCCACGGTCGGCACGTCGGGCATGACGCTGGAGCGGCTGGTTCCCGTGGTGCCCAGCGCCTTGACTTTGCCGGTCTTGACGAATTCCGTCATCGTGGGCACGGCGTCGAACATCATGTCGACCTGGCCGCCGAGCACATCGGTACGCGCGCCCGAACTTCCCTTGTAAGGAACATGCAGGATATTGGTGCCGGTCATGGACTTGAACAGCTCGCCCGCCATGTGATACGGCGTGCCGGGGCCGGACGATGCATAGGTCAGGCCGCCCGGCTTGTCCTTCGCGAGCTTGATCAGTTCGGCCACGCTGCCGGCCTGGATGCCCGGCCGCGTCACCAGGACCAGGTCGGAATAATTGATGGGTGCGATCGGCGCGAAATCGCGCATCAGCTGATAGGGCTTGGTCGCGAACAGCGATTCATTGACGGTGTGCGTGTTCGACATCATCAGCAGGGTGTAGCCGTCAGGCGCGCTCTTGGCGACCGCTTCGGTGCCGATGATCGAGCCGCCGCCGGGACGGTTGTCGATCAGGAAGCTCTGCTTCAACGCTTCCTGCAGGCGCTGCGCGACGAAGCGGGCATAGACGTCGGCCGGACCGCCGGCGGCGAACGGTACGATGATCCTGACCGGCTTGCTTGGATATTCCTGCGCGGCGGCCGGGCCCGCCGACATGGCGAGCGCCGCGCCGACGATGAACGAGGTGAACAGATGCAGGGGGGGACCGGCTTTGCGCATGTTTGTCTCCGTGATTTTTATAGTTGCCGCGGGAGAAACGGCCGCGGCGGCCCGGCGATTTATTCGATGCGGTTGATCAGCGTGCCCAGCCTGTCGATCGAGATCTTCATCTCGTCGCCGGGCTTGAGGAACTTCGGCGGGTTGAAGCCGATGCCCACGCCCGCGGGCGTGCCGGTGGCAATGACGTCGCCCGGCTCCAGCGTCATGCCGAGCGAAATGGTTTCGATGATGGTCGGGATGTCGAAGATCAGATCGCTGGTATTCGCATCCTGGCGCAGTTCGCCGTTGATCCAGCAGCGCACGTTCAGCGTGGCGGGGTCGCCCACTTCATCGGCGGTGACGATGTACGGACCCATCGGGCAGAAGGTGTCCATCGATTTGCCGAGGAACCACTGGCGATGCTTTTGCTGCAGATCGCGCGCGGTCACATCATTGACGATGGTGTAGCCCCACACATGCTTGAGCGCGTCGGCCTTGCTGATGCCGCGCCCCGGCTTGCCGATGATGACGGCGAGCTCGGCTTCGTAGTCGAGCTGCGAAGTGACGGCGGAAAACGAAAGCACGGGGTCGCCGTCGGCGACCACGGTCGAGGGCGCCTTGGTGAACACCACCGGAAACGATGGCGCGATCTCCCCCTTGGTTGCCGAGGTGTCGAAGCCCGACTGGCTGAATTCCTTGGCATGCTCGTGATAGTTTTTTCCGACGCAGAAGATGTTCTTGCGCGGCGCGGGAATCGGCGCCAGCACCTTGTGCCCCGCGATGGGCCTCCAGCTGCTTCCCTGCGCGAGATCCTTCGGCGGCGCGGGCAGGCGCGCGATGAATTCCGACATGTCGCCGCTGAATCCGGGCAGCAGGTCGCCGGCCTCGCGGTATTTTTCTCCATCGTCGGATATGAGAGCGACCGTCGCGCGGCCATCGATATTCAAGGTGCCGAAGCGCATGCTGTTTCTCCTTCTGCGATCAATTGGTTTTAATTGGTTTTACGTGCAACCAATATCCGGCCAAACTATCATGCAGCGCCATTTGCTGTCAATTGCACATTGCCGTCATTTGCGCTCAGAAATCCCGAACCAATTCATACCAATCATTTAAACTGTCGCCATTTTCTACATCATTCATTTGGTTCAACCTCCATGCCCGCCACGCCAGATCCGGTTTTCATGCTGAAAGAAACCATGCTCGCCAACCTCCGCAGCGGACAATGGGGCGCGGGCGAACGGCTGCCGCCGGAGCGTCAGCTGAGCGAGGCCTATGGCATCGGGCGCTCCGCGGTGCGGCGCGCGCTGGCGCAGCTCAAGGACTTGGGACTGATCGAACAGACCGTCGGCAGCGGCACTTTCGTCACCATCGACTTCCAGGCAAAACTGCCGCCGCCGCGCGCCAGCGCCGTCGGCGACATCAGCCCGGCCGAGCTGATGGAAGCGCGCATGCTGTTCGAACCGGTGCTGATCGACATGGTGGTGCGCAATGGCACCGCATCGGATTTCGCCGAGATGGAAGAGTGTTGCCGGAAGTCGGAAGAGGCCGCCACGCTGGAGGAATTCGAATACTGGGACGGCGCCTTCCATCAGCGGGTGGCAAGCGCGACGCACAACCATTTCATCGTCAGCATGTTCGACTTGATGAACCAGGTGCGCGAGCGCGGCGAATGGGGCGTGCTGAAAAAGAAGAGCGTGACGGCCGAGAGAAGGCAGGCATACCAGATGGAGCACCGGGCGCTGGTCAAGGCGCTAAAGCAGCGCGATGCCGATGCTGCCAGGCAGGCAAGGCGGTAGCACCTGGCGCTCGTGAGGCGGAATCTGTTCGGCTATTGAATGCAACCGGCTCACTCCACCTTGCCGATCTTCTGCACCACCTCCTTCATCCTGTTCGCATCCTGCGCCACATAGGATTGGAATTCCGGCGAATCCATGTAAAGAATCGGGCTGCC
>JAQGLQ010000153.1 GCA_028292785.1 Noviherbaspirillum sp.
CGCGTCGTGGAACTGTCCGCCTGCTCGAACGCATTGAAGATCTGTTCG
Organism: Noviherbaspirillum sp.; assembly: GCA_028292785.1. The sequence continues at coordinate 49 of JAQGLQ010000153.1, forward strand.
CGCTTATCCTCCGCTATCCCGGGGCCGGTGTCCGTCACGCTGCAATGCAGGACAATGCTGCCGGCATGTTCGGCCTCGACATCCATGCGAAACACTACTTCGCCCTCGTCGGTGAACTTAACGGCATTGCCGACCAGGTTGATGATGATCTGGCTGAGGCGGCCGGGATCGCCGAGCAGCTTGGCCGGCACGGCAGGGTCGATCCGGTACATCAGCTCGAGTTCTTTTTCGATGGCGCAGACGGAAAACGCCTTGAACATGTTGCCAATCGACTCGCGCGGATCGAATTCGACCACTTCCAGATCGAGCTTGCGCGCTTCCAGTTTGGAAAAGTCGAGTATGTCGTTCAATAGCCGCAGCAGGGAGTCGGCGGAAGACTTGATCAGCATGAGATATTCGCGCTGCCGTGTCGACAATGGTGACTTTAGCAGCAGGTCGGTCAAACCGATGACGCCGTTCATCGGCGTGCGCAGTTCATGGCTCATGTTGGCCAGGAACTCGCTTTTCGCGCGGCTGGCCTCCTGAGCCGCTTCCGTGGCATCCTGCAATTGCAGGTGCGCTGCCTTGTACTCGGTGATGTTGGTGCTGATATCCAGCACAACGATCGGCTGACCGTCCTTGTCCCTCTGCAGGAAATGGCGCGAAGCGACGGTGATCGCCTTGCCGTCGCGGTTGGAGTGGCGCATCTCGCCTTCCCAATATCCCGTCTGCAGCAGCGCGGCGCGGAAACGTTCGATCGGCACCGGGAACTCGGTTTTCAGCAGGCGGTATTTGAGCTGCCCGACGGCTTCCTCGCTGGACCAGCCGTACAATTCCTGCGCGCCCTTGTTCCAGAAGAGAATGACGCCGTTCATATCGCGCACGATGATCGCATCGCGCGCCATTTCGAGCAGCCTGGCCTGACGCCTCAGCGTGTTGGCCCGCTCCCGCGTCCGCCATATCATCTGATCGTGGACCAGCATGACTGCGCCGAAGGTCAGCATGGGAAAGACCACCGCACCCGCGGAAAGAAAAATGACATTGATGGCGGAAGGCTGAAGCACGGAGCTCTGCTCGACCGCACCGGCTGCGTATACAATGCCCCGCACGCCGTGGCCGGCGGCCACCAGTGCAGCCATGCTGCCAGTGAAAAGAGCGGGATAGCGCAAGGGTCGCGGCGCAGCACGGACAATCGTGATGACCACCGCAAATCCGAACAGCGACTGAAACACGGAAACCCCGAGCGTCCGCATCGTGAACGAATCATGATAGTGATGGAATATGACGCTCCATACGATGGTCGCCATGCCTCCGACGCTTAACCACGCCCACGGCACGGCACGGCCGAAAAACCGTCGAAATCCGATCAGCATGGCCGCGCTCGACGCGATGTAGATGGCGTTGGCGCCATCGTAGGCAATCACCGGCGGCAGTTCGCTGCCAAATGCGTAAAGAAAATACGCTACCACCCCCAGCATGTTGGCGACAGACCATTCCCGGACGCCATCGACGCCGCTGCGAAACAGTGAACACAATACCAGCAGCAATACGACGCACAAAAGTGCCGCAATGAAGAAGATCTGATACGGCATCAACATGAGAAGTATGCGCTGAACGCGGATGTTATTTTTCAGGAAAAATAAACCGGTGGCCTCCGGATGCATGGTACTGCAGGGCGGTTGCGATACATCCATCATTTGAACTACAGAATGGTGTACTTGTGCATGCCGTTCTCTTTTATTCAAACGGGAAAGGCGCGCTCCGAGATTCGGATTCCGGCGGTCATTGTCAATTTGTTCAGCACACGGAGAATTCCTGAGAGCACGTAAAACGCCATGGTAATTTTTCGCCCAAGCGCGTGGATGCCAATTTGCAACTACTTATGACACCTTCGACCGAAGTAACAATTTGATACACAGTCCTCATTAAAATCTTCCAGAGCTGTCAACTATTCATCGCCGTGCCTCGTTTCCTCCTTGAAGCGTCACAACATCATCTTAAAAAAGATGAAATTCGAAGAACCTCCGAGGAGCATAGATATGTATTTCACCGCACGCCCGTCTCAGATCGCCGCTGCAAACCAAGCAGGCTACGCCAAAAGCTCCGCCCCCACGCAACCTTCCCTGGATGAGGATCTGAAAGCATCGGGCCGTTTCATTCTCGCCAGCGACGGCACGCGAGTATGCGAAGTCTTGGGCGGTGACGACTCAACACTGGCCGAAGAATACAAACGTCGGATCATCGCGTGCGTCCGCGCACTCAGAGGCGTTCCGCTGGAGTCGCTGGAAGCGATATTGGCGGGCATGGAACAAGACATCATTGCAAGGATCTGCGACCAGCATTACCGGATGACAAACCAGCTGTCCGCAGTTCAGACGGAATTGAACGCGATTATCGCGGACGCCGCCCACCATCAGCAAGAGACGTCGACGAACTGCACTGCCCTCGGCCAGATTCTGGAACGCGCGAAGAAAGCCTCGAGCCTGATCGAGTCGCGTCCAACAACGAAATCGAATTAGGCGCGCGGATTCGGAATACGCCATTCCTCAACGCATCTGGTTGTCAGTTTTACAATCCGGCACGGCGCGGACGAGCTCAGCCGCATATAGCTGCGGCCATGCACCGGTGCGGATCGCACATGTGTTCAGCCCGGAGACAGAATCCGGCGACCGATTCATGCGGATGTTCACGCCCATGAATAACGGCCTTGCTACCCGCCTTTTTCTTTCGTGATAAACATGCATCTGGTATCGTGAACGGCACGCACGCGCAAACAAGTCCGGAGCGGTGTGCGCACATCGGAAATGCAGGGCACCGTAGAACATGCCAACCCAATGCAGTAATTGCGGAAGCGAAGTCGTCGACGACGTGAAAACCTGTCCCCAGTGTGGCGGCGAGGTTGGCGGGAGACTGCACGTCCTGCGGATGTTGAGCTGCATTGCGGTCGGGCTTTGTCTCGTATCGCTTGTGGGTCAACTGGGAAAGTCATGGAACTCATCCACGGATTCCGCGAATGGTGCGCGTAGCGATCGCGAGTCCGGCCACACGTCTGCGTTTTCCGTTACAGCGCATGAACTGGCGACGGCTTACGAGGAAGACGCCGGGGCAGCCAGTCGACGCTTCCGGGATAGCCGCTTCTTGGTGACAGGCGTCCTCACCTCGATCGACAACAATGTTGCGGAAGGTCCGGTTGTCGTTCTGAACGGCGGCGCAAACCATGCCACTCACCCGCAAGCTACCCTTTCCCGTTCGGAAAAGGCGAAAGCCGCCAGTCTGGTTATCGGAACATCGATCTCCCTGATCTGCACAGGGCGCGGCGATGCGGCTAAAGCCCCGCTCATGAAAAACTGCGTCATCAGGCGCTAGCAGCCTCCCCGCAAAAGACACTGCGCAGCGTCGGCTAGCCCGCCGCGCGGCACATGCCCGCCTGTATATCGGACGCCCTGCCAGTTGTCCGAACACAAACCACTTTCTCCTTTTCCAGTCCGCGCCGCCCCTTTTGCAACGCCGCTTGACATCTAAAACTTAGCCACCTAACATAAATACAAAGGTACCTAATAAAAACAGGGGCCGCCACGATGCCGCCGCCTTGGACCACCAGAGAACAAGGAGAGAGACGATGTTGAGCAAGGAAGATAACGAACTGCTTTGCCGTATCGAAGGCGATGCCCCGATGGGACGCATGATGCGGCGCTACTGGATTCCGGCCTGCATGGCCGAAGAGGTGGCGGAGCCGGACGGCGATCCGGTGCGTGTGCGCCTGTTCGGCGAAGACCTGATCGCGTTCCGCGATTCCGATGGACGCGTCGGCGTGCTCGAGGAATACTGTCCCCACCGCGGCGCATCGCTGGTCTACGGACGCAATGAAGGCTCCGGGCTGCGCTGCCTGTACCACGGCTGGAAGATGGATGTCGACGGCAATGTGGTCGACATGTCGTCCGA
>JAQGLQ010000187.1 GCA_028292785.1 Noviherbaspirillum sp.
GACACCACGCGCATTGCACGCGAAGTCGCCGCCTTCCTCACCAAGATACCTAATACGCGAGCGTCCATCGACGGCGACAAGGTCATCGTCGAGGGTGACGATCTGCGTGATGCCGATCTTGTCAAGATCGAGGACCTTGCCAAACGCTATCCGCAGATCATCAATTTCACCAACCGTCTCGGTTGGGAGCAAATGGTAATGATGGACGTGAAGGTGGTCGAGTTCCCGAGAAGCGACTTGCGCGATCTCGGCCTGAAATGGTCGAGCACCGGAGGCGCCGCGGTGGGAGGCATCTGGGGGCCGATCAGCCGGGGAGACAATTCCGCCTATTCCATCAATATAGGGGCCGGGCAGGGCGCTGCGCCGCCTATCACCACCCCGGAAGGTTCACAAACCGGAATTATCATTCCGCGCGCACTGCATGTGCTCAGTGCGGTCAATCTCGGCCTGAATGCGGAGTTGCATGCGCTTGAGCAGCAAGGCAAAACAACAATGCTGGCGGAGCCTCAGTTATCAGCGCGTAACGGAGCCAGGGCTACCTTTCATGCCGGCGGTGAAATTCCCTATTCCGTGAGTTCAGTGGCGGGAACCACCGTGTTGTTCAAACCATACGGCATCAAGCTGGAAATCGTGCCCAAGGTTGACCGTAACGGCGTCATCCGCGCAACCATTGATTCCGAAGTCAGTTCACTCGACCCGACCGTCAATACGCCCGCCGGGCCGGGGATCATGGTTCGCAAAACGAGCACCGAGTTCAATGTCAGGAATGGGGAAACGATCGTTCTTTCCGGTCTGATCAAACGCAATCTCTCGGAGAGCATCGATAAGGTTCCGGGTCTCGGCGATATCCCGGTGCTAGGCGGGCTTTTCCGCTCCAAACGCTTCCAGAATGATGAAACCGAGCTGGTCATCTTTGTGACGCCGACAGTAATCGATGCACATGCGCCGGGCTTGGTCGATCGCGTGAACCGCACCTCGGAACGACTGCACCGGCATCTCGGTCCATCGCCGCATCTGTCCAACCCGTTACAGCCGGGGAGCAATGCAGCCCGGCCTGACATCACTGAGAATTCCGGTGACACACACCCGCCGACCGCCAGTTCGGGCCGCTTGTCGGTGGTTCCAGTCTCAGTGACTGCACCGTTGCCGGTCATGATGCCGAAAGATCAAACTGCCTCCGGCAGCACCCTGAGGATCATCAGAAAGGACGCACTGCTCCGCGCCGAGCCAAGCGAACAAAGTGCAATCTTGCTCCAGCTTGCCTATGGGGCGGTGGTGCGCCTGGGTAATGCGGACCCGCAGCCGCCCGGCGAAGGCAGGTGGCGCAACGTCACGGTGGGCGAAGTCAATGGCTGGCTCCCTGCCGACGCGGCCGAGCCAACGCATCTTGCAGGAGCGATTTCCCCCGCCTCCTTTAACACTGTCTCCGGCGCCGACCAGGGTAGCAGCCGCGATCTGCTCGGACCCGATACGTTCGGCAGAAGCGTCCTCGCGATCAAGGCGGGCGCGACAAACCCGACGGCCCTGGCCGATTCGTCCCGGCTGTCGACCAGGTTCCGGGTGACATTGGATCGTCTCGCATTACGCGTGACACCGGACGTGAATGCCGCCGTCGTGGCCAACCTGGGTGCCGGTGAAATTGTCACCGCGCTTGCCCAACCTGCACGAGGTCATTGGATCGCGGTGGATGCCGGTGGAAAGCGCGGCTGGGCCGCGAGCCAGTGGCTGCATCCGCTGCCTAATCATCAACAATAAGCGAGCTGACCATGCTGCAAGTGGAAATCATTGATTCGGAGGGTTCAGTACGCCTTGTTCAGGCTTCGGAAGATTGCATCATCGGCAAGAGCCCGGCAAGCGGAATTCGTCTCGACAGCTGGCGTGTCGCCAAGGAGCATGCACGATTCATCACTACTCCGGCTGGGGTGTTAATCGAAGACATGGGCGCTTTCGGCGGAGTAAGCGTTAACGGCGAACGCATTGAAATCCAGTACGGGCCGCTCAAGCAGGCCGATGTGATTTCGATCGGGCCATTCAAGCTCCGGGTGGCGCAGACAGGCGAACATTCGCAGGTCGTTCAGGCGGCATCGCCCGGGTCTCGATCGGACACGGCAGCTTATCGCAATCAGCTTGCGACAGGAGAAATCCATGCGTCGCGCATGCGTGCCGAACGAATGCAACAGGAAGTTCTGCAACAACGGACAACGATTGCATCTGCCGAAGCCGCGTCAGACAAGGCGACCGCCACAGGCTATGCACTCATCGTCGCGCCCGATCCGCTAAAAAAGGAACTCGAATTCGAATGGCGCAAGCGTATCCATACGAAGCTGCTCGAAGCCATGGATCTGCGCCGGCGAGACGTTTCGGCCATGAGCGACGAGCAGCTGCGGCTGGAAACCGAGCGCTTCATCCGCGAGATCTTATCGGAGCAGGAAGCCGATATACCCGCCCAGCTCGACCGCGACTTATTATGCAAGCAGGTGCTCAATGAGGCAGTGGGTCTCGGGCCGATCGAAGAATTGCTCGAAGATGACAGCGTCAGCGAAATCATGGTCAACCGCTTCGACGAGATTTATGTCGAACGTGCAGGCCGCCTGCTGAGACATCCTCTCGCCTTCACCGGCGATCGTGCCGTCATGGGAGTCATCGAGCGTATCGTAGCGCCGCTTGGGCGCCGCATCGACGAGGCTTCCCCGATGGTTGATGCGCGTCTAAAGGATGGTTCTCGCGTCAACGCGATCATTCCACCGCTCGCCCTCAAGGGGCCCACCATCACGATTCGAAAATTCGCGAAGCGCAAGTTGACGGTGGAGGACCTCATCGGATTCGGCGCACTCGGCGCCGAAATGGCCGAGTTCCTGCAGGTCTGCGTCGAACATCGAAAGAACATCATCGTCTCCGGCGGCACTGGTTCAGGCAAGACCACGCTGCTGAATATTCTGTCCAATTTTATTCCGGTCGGCGAACGCGTCATCACTGTGGAAGACGCCGCCGAACTGAAATTGCACCATGAGCATCTGATCAGCCTGGAGGCGAGGCCATCCAACGTGGAAGGAAAAGGTGCGGTCCCTATTCGCGATCTGGTCAAGAACACATTGAGGATGCGCCCTGATCGCATCGTGGTCGGCGAATGCCGAGGCGCCGAAGCGCTTGACATGCTGCAGGCGATGAACACCGGCCATGAAGGATCGCTGACCACATTGCATGCGAATACCCCGCGCGACGCGCTCGCGCGTCTTGAAACCATGGTGCTCATGGCGGGCATGGATCTGCCGCTCGGCGCGATTCGCGAACAGATTGCATCGGCAGTCGATCTGCTTGTTCAGCAAACCCGGTTCGCCTGTGGCACGCGCATGGTGACCAGCATCACGGAAATAACCGGCATCGAAAGCGGAAAGATTCAGATCCAGGAATTGTTCCGCTTCGTCAATCGCGGATACACAGGACCCAAGGGCAAGGTTGCCGGGCACTTCAGCGGTTGCAATATGGTGCCGGGCTTTTATCAGGAGTTGCGGGCGGCAGGCAATGATCTGGATATCGATATCTTCAAGCCCGCTGGAGGTGAGAGCGTGGAGGCCGGGCTTGTCGCCGGTGAAATCAGGGAGCGCTCATGAATCAGGAAACCATGATTGCCGGGGTTGCGGCGGTCATCGCCATATCGGCTGCCCTCCTGGTCTGGTTTGCGGTCGACATAGGCACGGTAACCATGGCGCGCTATCGGGAGCGGTTTACGGAAAGAGCGCGTTTTCAGGCAAAGGAATTTTTTCTTTTTATCGATCCGCGCAAGCTTTTCGCTGCCAACCTTGCCGTCATGTTCCTTGGCGGTGCACTTCTGTGGGCGATGACTGCAAGCGCGCTGATTGCACTGGCATTCTTCTTCGCCCTGGCATTGCTGCCGCGGATTGCATATAGGTGGATGCGTCGCCGTCGTTTGCGGCTGTTCGACGAACAATTGCCGGACGCATTGATCATGCTGTCCGGGGCCATGCGCGCGGGTGTCGGGCTCAACTCATCGATCCAGCAACTGGTGGCCGAGGCCCAGCCTCCGCTACAGCAGGAATTCGGTCTTGTGCTGCGCGAGCAACGGATGGGTAAAACGTTGGAACAAAGTCTGAACGACCTAGCCCGCCGCGTGCCGACCCAGACCACAGTACTGGTGGTCTCTGCGATGCGCATTGCGACCCAGACCGGCGGCGGCCTCGCCGAGACGCTTGAGCGTACCTCTCATACGATACGCAGCCGGCTGCAGATGGAGGGAAAAATCGGCGCGCTGACTGCGCAAGGAAAGCTTCAAGCCTGGGTAGTCGGCGCATTGCCGCTGCTGCTGATGGCTGTGCTCAACAAAATGCAGCCTGAGTTCATGGGCATGCTATGGCATACGCGTATCGGATGGGGCACCTTGGCCGTTATCGCATTCCTTGAATTCATGGGAATTTACGTGATCCGGAAGATCATTGCCATCGACGTTTAGACGATTTCGAGACCTCATCCATGCCGCATGAATCCCATTCCTTCGATGCCATCGCCGTACTGACGGCATTCACCATATCGGTCGGGTTATCCGTGGCGCTTGTCGCGTGGCTGGTCAGCCGTGCAATCGCCGCTGTGCCTGAAGAAAGCCGCGAATACAAGGATGTTCCTCCCCTGGGCTTCCGGTTGGTGTGGCAGCCGGTGCAGTGGGTCAGCCATTTTTTGGGGTCATGCATTTCCGGCAAGACCCACCAACGCCTGCTGTCGAAGCTGAGGCAGGCAGGGGTCGATTACTCCATCAATCCGACGCAGTACATTGCGGCCCGCATTGTGGGCGCGGCCGTGTGCGCGGTAACCGCGTGCCTTATCACTTCATCGCTGGACAAGCCACAACTCATCCCGGCTGGAATAAGCGGCGGTGCATATCTGCAGTTCGCAGCCTTCGGCGCGATGTTTGGCTGGATCTATCCCGCCTTATGGCTGAAAGACCGACTTGCATTGCGCAGGCAGGAAACGCTCAAGTCTTTTCCGTTTTACCTGGACATCATCACGCTATGCGTGGAAGCGGGGCTTAACATGCAAGGGGCCATGAATCAGGCTGTCGACAAGGGTCCAGGCGGTGTGCTTCGCGATGAATTCCGGCGCGTGTTGCGCGATATCCGCGCCGGCAAGCCGCGTGCCGAAGCGTTGCGTCACATGGCGGACCGGCTTAACCAACCGTGTGCGACCAACTTCGTTAGTGCCGTCATTCAGGCGGAGGCGATGGGAATGAATCTCGGGCCGATTCTTCGCGCTCAGGCCGATCAACGCCGGGCCGAACGATTTCTGCGCGCTGAAAAGCTGGCGATGGAAGCGCCGGTGAAGATGCTGTTCCCTCTCATTGCATTCATCTTCCCATGTACTTTTATCGTGCTCTTCTTCCCGATCGTCATGCAGTTCATGCAAACGGGTTTGTAGGAGCATGCGCAAATCGTGCAAGCGAGGATGCATCAAATCAACCCGTGCGACTCTCCAAAATCTGTCGGAATGACTAACAAAAATCCGAAAAGCAAAGCGACGCTGCATACAAGGACAGGCGCGCATCGCATGCATGTTCCCGCCGCAGACACATTTCTTTTGCGGTTTCGGGGCTTGATGCTAACCAAGTCTCTTGCAGACAGTCACGGCTTGTTGATTCTCGATTGCCCCGGCATTCATACGGCTTTCATGCGGTATGCCATCGATGTTGTATATCTCGATGAATGCGGCAATGTGCTGCGATGCGTTAGCCGGTTGCGACCTTGGCGCTGCAGTACAAGTTCGATCGGCCGAAACATCAATGGGCGGCGTAATGCAACAGCCGCACATACGCTGGAGCTTGCTGGCGGGACGATTTATCGATTGGATATTCGTCCAGGGGACTGGCTGGAACATCCAGCGCTGACCACGCCGCCCGATCGCAGAATCTTTTCTGTATGTGCGAGTACCCCCGTGCCACGCTCGACCGATAGGATGCGGCAGGGCGGCGCGACCATGCTCGAATTTGCGTTGGTTGGCCCGTTGATTACATTGATCGGTTTGGGTGTTCTCCAATACTCGCTATTGTTTTTCGCAAAGAACCAGATCAATCATGCGACCTTTCTCGCGGCGCGCGCAGGATCTACCGATCACGCACTCTTGCCGGCGGTGCGTGACGCCTTCGCCAAGGGACTGATTCCCCTATATGGCGATGAACTTCCTACGGCCGTCTGCAAGGCACGCGATGAAGTTGAAGGTACCACGCGATGCCTGACCGGCAATCCGCCGCCCGGTGTAACTATCGAACTGCTCAATCCCACCCGCGAGAGCTTTGACGATTGGAACGACCCGTCGCTGCAAGACACGATAGGCGGCGGCCGCCGCGTAATACCCAATAGTGGCCAAGCGTACAAGGATCCTGCTGTCATCAAGCCGGATTCCGGCCAGAACATCCAGGATGCGAACATCCTCAAGCTGAGAGCCACGTACGGTTACCTGCCCAAAGTGCCGTTGATGGGTACGGTGTTCAACAAGTATCTGAAATGGCTGGACGATGGTAGCGACCCGCTACGTTCCAGTTTGATCGAAAGCGGGCGTATTCCCATCGTCACCGACGTTGCGTTGCAAATGCAATCCGATGCCATCGAACCGGACAAACCTGCGTCCTCGCCCGGCATGGGGAACAACGGTAATCCGGTCAATCCGGGGAATTCATCCAGCCCGATAGGCGAACCGCCTGACTGCCTGACAGTGGGATGCAGCGTCGAGGCAACGCCAGCGGATCCGGGTGGTGGCGGCAGCGGCAACGGCGGTAACGGAGGTGGCGGCAGCGGCAACGGCGGCAACAATACTGGCACCGACGGTGTGGGCTGTGCAGGCAGCGCGTGCCTGGTCTGCGAGGCCGCCGGGAGCATCAGCTCCGACGTCTTGTTCGCATTTGGCAGATCGTCGATGTCTGACTTGCTTCCGGCTGGGCGCAGGCAGCTCGATGAGCTGATCGAAAAAGCCAGGACAGGCCGGGTGGTTTCCGCGCATGTGGTCGGCCACACGGATCCTCTCAACGACTCCGGCGATGCCGGCTACAACGATCGCTTGTCGCTGGCACGTGCGGCGACAGTCCGCGACTACCTTCAGCAGCATGGCTATCCGGCGGTTCCGATCACGGTGGAAGGACGCGGTGCACGCGAGTTGGTCAAGACCCTCGATCAATGTACTGGTACCCGCGAACAGCAGATCAGCTGCCTTGCGCCTAACCGGCGCGTCATCGTGTACGACAAGTATGTGCCTTAGCTGGCTTCCATTTCAGGCATTCGGTAGAAGGCATGATTTTATCCGCATGGGCAAGCTGTTGATTTTCAGAGGAAGACGTCAATTACATGAAGAGGCACAAGAAGCTGTTTGCGTTTGGCCTGTCGATAGTCTTTTACCTGGGCGCGGCATCCGGCTGGTCGCAAACTGTTTCCTCCTCGGTTATCGGCAGCGCCACCGCACAATCCTGTAGCGGCGGCGACACCGGCCCGGTGTCTCCCTGCAGCGCGACGAATGTCGCCAGCAACGGTGGCACGGAAGTAAAGATCGGCGCCAGCAACCCGATCAACGTCATCAGCGGTAACAAATATCAGCGCGAAGACGACTTGCCGGCCTTGCCCGGCGTGCTCGGCGTGGAGATCGTGCGCCACTACAACAGCCTGCATGGCGGTCCCGGCTCTCCCAATGGCATTCTCGGACGCGGCTGGCGCCTCAGTTATGAAACCGCCCTGCATGCGACTGGCCGGGCCCTGCAGATCACGCAAGCCGACGGCACCCGCGTCATTTTCAGCCGCGATCCCTTCGACCCCAGCCGCTGCGCCACCGCCAATCCGGCGGATGGCGCCATCCGCATCAGCAAAACCGCGCGCGGCAACGAGTATGCCTGGACCTGGCCCAATGGCCGCCGGCTCGATTTCGATAGCAAGGGCAAGCTGATCCAGATTCTTGCGCCCACTGGCGAATTCGTCACGCTGAGCTACAACCGGCGCGGCTGGCTGGACAAGGTCACCGACCCGCAAGGGCGCAGCCTGCATCTGCGCTATCCCGACAAGGCGGCGCGCGGCACGCGCTTTACCGGCGTAATGGCGATCGACACGCCGGTCGGACAATTTCGTTATGACCACGGCAGCACCTTGCCCGGGGGAGCGGTGCTCGATGCGGTGCATGTGCTGGCCTACCTGTCCAGGGTCATCATTCCACGAGGGGAGGGAAGCGATATCGACATCTCCCGCTCGTATCACTATGAAGATGCACGCCATCCCA
>JAQGLQ010000192.1 GCA_028292785.1 Noviherbaspirillum sp.
AAGCTGCGCCGCCTGCAGGACCAGGGGGATTGAATCGACCGCGATCGCTTCGGAGGGGCGTTTAAAAGCGCTTGGTAAGCGTCAGCGACTCTCCGTCGCGCCGCATTGCGGTTCGGTTCAGGAACGACATTCCAAGCAAGATCACGGGCAGGCCGCTTTCCTGCACGAGGGCGTCCACCTGATTAAGCTCGATATCACCCACCCTGACGCTGTCGAGACTGACCCGATATGCGGGGACGACGCCGTTCGCGGTGCTTAGATAGCTGATCTGCCCGCGCTTGTAATCGATGCCAAGCCGCGCCGCATCCGCTGCAGGCAAGGTCACCATGGTGGCGCCGGTATCGACCAGCATGTGCGCCCGGCCGCCATTGATCTGCCCTTGCGCCATGAAATGGCCGCGTTCATCGGCCCTGAGCGAAGCGCTCGCGCTGCCTCCCGATGCATTGCGGTTGACGTATTCACCCAGCACGATGGTCTGCCGCCTGCCGTTCATGTCGAATGTTGCGGACGATTGATCGGCCGACACGAGCCTGACACCATCGGCGACGGTGGTACCGACCGAGTAGGTCTTTGGCGGCTTGCCATCTATGACCAGCACTGCCTTGTTGGGAAACAGTCCGACGACGCTGATGTCGGCAGCGAACGCGGCACTGGCGAGAAAGAACAGTGCAAGGGCGCGGAAAATCGACCGCATGTCAGTCAGGCTGGCCTAGTCGCGGAAATTGTTGAATTCCAGCGGCAGGTCCGTCACTTCCTTGCGCATCAACGCAATTGCCGCCTGCAGGTCATCGCGTTTCGCGCCGGTGATGCGAACCGCTTCTCCCTGGATGCTGGCTTGCACCTTCATCTTGCTGTCCTTGATCAGGCGGACGATTTTCTTCGCGGCGTCGGACTCGATCCCGTTCCTGATCTTGATGACTTGCTTCACCTTGTCGCCGCCGATTTTTTCAATCTTGCCGAGATCGAGAAAGCGGACATCGACGTTGCGCTTCGTCATTTTGCCGGTCAGCACGTCGCGCACCTGGGTGAGCTGGAAGTCGCTGTCGGCATACGCGGTAAGTTCACGTTCCTTCTGCTCTATCCGGGCGTCGCTGCCCTTGAAGTCGAAGCGCGTGGAGATTTCTTTGTTCGCCTGATCCACGGCATTTTTTACTTCGACGGTATTCGCTTCGGATACGACATCAAACGATGGCATGACTAGGTCCTCTGTATTGGTTCTGATGATTTCCGGACATTCTAAAGGAAAAGAAGTCCACGGATTTGCTTGGAGCGTGATCGGTTTGTCTTGGCACCTGCTAAAAAGACACCTGACAGGTCCTACGATTTATAATCCTCTCGCCATGAACCTTCCTCTGTCAATCCAGCACGCGTTCTCTCTTCGCAACCACAATACCTTCCGCATCGATGCCAGGGCCGATGCCTATCTGGCGGTCACTTCGATCGAGATGCTGCAGGCGGTTGCAGCCGACCGATCGCTGTCCGGCATGCCGCGCCTGATTCTTGGCGGCGGAAGCAATATCCTGCTGACGCAGGATTTTTCCGGGCTGGTCCTGCATCTGTGTCTGAAAGGAATCGAGATGGTCGACGCCGATGCCGACACGACCTATGTGCGTGCGGCGGCGGGAGAAAACTGGCATGAATTCGTGCGCTGGACGCTGGCGCAGGGCCTGGGAGGGCTGGAGAACCTTTCGCTGATTCCAGGCAGCGTTGGCGCTTCGCCGATCCAGAACATCGGTGCGTATGGAGTGGAGCTGAAGGATTGCTTCCATGCGCTGACCGCTTTTGACCTCGTGGAAGGGCGCACATCTGTACTTGACAAAAATGCATGCGAATTCGGTTACCGGGACAGCGTCTTCAAGCGTCGCCTGCGCAATGCCGCGGTGATCACCGATGTGACTTTTGCGCTGCCCAAGCGCTGGCGTCCGAATGTGGTGTATGCGGAACTGGCGCGGGAACTCGCCGGACGCGGTATCGCTGCGCCGACCCCGGATGATATCAGCGCCGCGGTGATAGCTATCCGCACCCGGAAACTGCCCGACCCGGCCGTTATCGGGAATGTCGGCAGTTTCTTCAAGAATCCCATCGTGAGTAGCCGGAGGCGCGATGAACTGCTGGAGCGATTCCCCGATATGGTGAGTTATGCCCAGGCCGATGGCAGCTATAAGCTCGCCGCTGGCTGGCTGATCGATCGGTGCGGATGGAAGGGCAAGGCGCTCGGGCCGGCAGGCGTCTACGAAAAGCAGGCTCTGGTGCTGGTCAACAAAGGCGGCGCGGCGGGGCGGGATGTCATTCGTCTCGCTTCCGCCATTCAGGCGGATGTGCAGGAGCGGTTCGGCGTCGCGCTGGAGCCGGAACCGGTGTTTGTCTGACGGGCCTCGATCATCCAGCCTCTTCCCTGGAAAAAGGAAGGAAGCTGAATTGCGTCGTATGGCGCGCCGGGTCGATGTCAGCCGAAGTGGCAGATGTAATCGAGCGTTTCCGTGACTTCAATGTCGAAGCTGGAATTGGCCGGCACCTTGAAGCTTTCGCCCCCCTGGTAGTTCATCCATTCGGACTCGCCCTTGAGGCGGATGCGGCATTGGCCGGCATTGATTTCCATGACTTCGGCTGCTTCGGTGTTGAAGGTCAGTGAAGACGGGAAGATCACGCCGATGGTCTTTTTCGTGCCGTCGGGGAAAATAATGGCGTGCGAGACGCATTTCCCGTCGAAGTAGATATTGGCTTTCTTGACGACGGAGACGTGGTCGAATTGCGATGTTATTGTCATGGGAGTCCTCGGCTGGTTTTCCGGAGTTCGGCAGCCATGACGGCTGCGGTTCCGGTGCTTGCTGAATCGGTCCGGCCCTGTCGATGAGCCGGACCGCCGCTTTTGTCAACTACCTTATTTCGAACGCTTGTTGCGGGCGTTTGCCGCAATCCGCATGCGCAGCGCATTGAGCTTGATGAAGCCGCCCGCATCCGCCTGGTTGTAAGCGCCGCCATCTTCGTCAAAAGTCGCGATGTTCATGTCGAACAGCGAATCGGTTTTCGAATCGCGCGACACCACGATCACATTGCCCTTGTACAGCTTGACGCGCACCCAGCCATTGACGTTCTGCTGGGTATGGTCGATCAGGGTCTGCAACGCAACTCGTTCCGGGGCCCACCAGTAGCCGTTGTAAATCAGGCTCGCGTAACGCGGCATCAGATCATCCTTCAGGTGCGCGACTTCGCGGTCGAGCGTGATGGATTCGATCGCGCGGTGCCCGCGCAGCATGATGGTGCCGCCAGGGGTTTCGTAGCAGCCGCGCGATTTCATTCCGACATAGCGGTTCTCCACCAGGTCGAGACGACCGATGCCATTCTTGCCGCCGAGCCGGTTGAGTTCGGTGAGCACAGCGGCGGGCGACATGCGCTTGCCGTTCAGCGCGACGATGTCGCCTTTTTCATATTCGATATCGAGATACTCGGCTTCATCGGGAGCGGCTTCCGGGCTGACGGTCCAGCGCCACATCGCTTCCTCGGCTTCCGCGCTCGGATTCTCGAGATGTCGGCCTTCGAAGCTGATGTGCAGCAGATTGGCATCCATCGAATAGGGCGCGCCGCCTTTCTTATGCTTCATGTCGATTTCGATGCCGGCGTCTTCAGCATACTTCAGCAGCTTCTCGCGCGATAGCAGATCCCATTCGCGCCACGGGGCGATGATCTTTACGTTCGGCATCAGCGCGTAAGCGCCCAGTTCGAAACGCACCTGATCGTTGCCCTTGCCGGTGGCGCCGTGCGAAATCGCATCCGCGCCGGTTTCGCGCGCGATTTCGATCAACCGCTTGGCGATCAGCGGACGGGCGATGGACGTGCCGAGCAGGTATTCACCTTCGTAAACGGTATTTGCGCGAAACATGGGAAATACGAAGTCGCGCACGAACTCTTCGCGCACGTCGTCGATATAAATGTTTTCTTTTTTGATGCCGAACTTGAGCGCCTTCTGGCGTGCCGGTTCCAGCTCTTCGCCCTGCCCCAGATCGGCGGTGAAGGTCACGATCTCGCACTGGTAATTGTCCTGGAGCCATTTCAGGATTACCGAAGTGTCGAGGCCGCCGGAATAGGCGAGGACGACTTTTTTGATATCAGACATGGGAGCTTCCTATAACTATAAAAGACTGAGGTAGTTCAAATCATTGCACTGTGAGCAGGGTGACGACCCGTCGCACCTTGTTGGCGAACAGCATGATGCATATGAAAGCGACCGGCCACGCTAGCAGAAACGCACGCAGCCAGCGCAGCGTAAAACCGTTGCCGGCTCCGGTATTCATGAAGGTGACGAAACAGGTAAGGACCACCGTCATTATCAGCGACATCACGACCGCGAACAGCGTCGGCGCATGCCGCTGCGAAAACTTTGGCGCACGCATCACCCGGAAACCTTGCCGAGGACCAGGTATTCCAGCAGTGCCTTTTGCACATGCAGGCGGTTTTCCGCTTCATCCCAGACGACCGATTGCGGACCATCAATCACTTCGGCGGCTACTTCCTCGCCGCGATGGGCGGGCAGGCAATGCATGAACAAGGCATCCGGTTTGGCGCGTTTCATTTTCGCGCTGTCGACGATCCAGCCGTCGAAGGCTTTCAGACGTATCGCATTTTCTTCTTCGTAGCCCATGCTGGTCCAGACATCCGTGGTGACCAGGTCGGCGCCTTCGCAGGCGTCGGACGGGTTCGGAAAAACGCTGTAACGGTTGTTGGAGACGGAAACCAGCTGCGTGTCGATTTCGTAACCCTTGGGAGTCGATACGTTGACATGAAAACCGAACACCTGCGCCGCTTGCAGCCACGAATACAGCATGTTGTTGGCATCGCCTATCCATGCGACGGTTTTGCCCGCAATCGAACCGCGATGCTCGATGTAGGTGAAGACGTCGGCCAGCACTTGGCAGGGATGATGTTCATTGGTCAGACCGTTGATGACCGGGACGCGAGAATGGGCGGCAAAGCGATCGATGATTTCCTGGCCGAATGTGCGGATCATGATGATGTCGCACATGCGGGAAATCACGGCCGCCGCATCTTCGACAGGCTCGCCGCGGCCGAGCTGGCTATCGCGCGTATTCAGGTAGATGGCGGCGCCGCCGAGCTGATGCATGCCGGCTTCGAAGGAGAGCCGGGTGCGCGTGGAATTCTTTTCGAACACCATGACCAGGGTGCGATCCATCAGCGGATGATAGGGCTCGTAGTTCTTGAACTTGCGCTTGATGATGCGCGCGCGATCGATCACGTACTCGAACTCTGTCAGCGTGAAGTCGGAAAACTGCAGAAAGTGTTTGATTGCCATAAATGAAAACGGCGGCGAGGTGGCGCCTGCCGCCGAAGTTTGTAACTTGTTCAATTATAAGAGGTTTTCCGTTAAAAAGATAACGGAACGCCATTCGGCCGGGCTTGCGGAAGTTTCAATAGAGAGTCTGGGACGCCTCGTGCACCAGCTGCCGGTAAAGCGTATGCCGCATCGGCGCGATTTCGCCCGCTTCCACCGCTGCGAGTACCGCGCAACCGGGTTCCGTCAGGTGATGGCAGTTGTAAAACCGGCAATTTCCGAGCCGTGGGCGGAATTCCGGAAAGGCGCGTTCGAGCATGCCTTCCGTCAGATGGTAAAGCCCGAATTCCTGAAAGCCGGGCGAGTCGATGATGGCGGTCTCGGCGCCGGCTGAATACAGCCTGGTGAACGTCGTCGTATGTTTGCCGGTGTCGAGCGCGGCGGAGATTTCGCGTGTGGCGATATCCGCATCGGGCACCAGCAGATTGATGATGGAAGACTTGCCCATGCCTGACTGCCCGATCAGGATGGTGGATTGCCCATGCAGCAGCGCGGCCAGCTTGGCGCGTGTCGCTTCGGGTTCGGCGCGCGCGGAAACTTCATGTACGGCATAGCTGAGGGCAGCATATAAGGCCAGGCGCGCGCGTGTTTTTGCAAGCGAGGCGACGACGTCGATCTTGTTAAGGACGATGTGAGCCGTGATGCCGGCGGCTTCCGCCGCCACCAGCGAGCGCGAAATCAGGTCGTCGGAAAACGCGGGTTCGGTGGCGACGACGATGAACAGCTGCGTGACGTTAGCGGCAAGTAATTTCGATTTGTATTGGTCGGAGCGGTGCAGCAGGGTTTTGCGTTCGGCTATCGATTCGATGACGCCCTGGTCGGGCGACGTCTGCTTGATGCTGACGATATCGCCTACCGCGACGTCGCTTTTCTTTCCCCGCGTGACGCACTGCATTTTGATTGTGCCGGTCTGGGCAAGATAATGGCGCCCATGGGCCGCGATGATGGTTCCGGTGAGCATCGTCAGGCTACTGACTGTTTATGAAG
>JAQGLQ010000201.1 GCA_028292785.1 Noviherbaspirillum sp.
GACACCACCGCGGCCAAGCGCGCCGCCGAGGAATTGCGCGCCAGCGAAGAGCGCTACCGCACCTTGTTCGAATCCATGGACCAGGGATTCTGCATTCTCGAAATGATCTTCGACCCAGCCGGCGCGCCGATGGATTACCGCTTTCTCGAAATGAACGGGATGTTCGAAGAGCATACCGGGCTGGTGAATGCCATTGGCAAGACAGCACGAGAGCTGGTTCCGGATCTCGACAGCTTCTGGTTCGAAACATATGGCCGGGTGGCGATCACGGGGGAGTCGGTGCGGTTTGAAAGCGCGGCTGAAGCGATGGGGCGCTGGTTTGAAGTATATGCCACCCGTATCGGCGGCCCGGACAGCAACAAGGTGGCGCTCCTGTTCAGCGATATCACGGCGCGCAAGCGTGCCGATGAAAATCTTCGGCAACTGGCGGCCGATTTGTCCGAAGAGGACCGGCGCAAGACCGAGTTCCTGGCCACGCTGGCCCACGAGCTGAGGAATCCGCTGGCGCCCATCCGTAGCGGTTTGAGCGCCATGCGTCTTGGCGGCGGCAGTCATGCGACAGCGACCAAGGTTCTGGAAATGATGGAGCGACAGGTCACGCACATGGTCCGCCTGATTGACGATTTGCTCGATGTCGCCCGTATCAGCGGCGGCAAGCTGGATCTCCGCAAGGAACCCGTGGAGCTGAAGCAGGTTTTATCCAGCGCGGTTGAAACCAGCCTCCCGCTGATCGAGGCCGGCCAACACGAATTGATTGTCGACGTCGCGGACGAGCCGCTTCCGGTCGAAGTGGACGCGACGCGCATCGCCCAAGTGGTCGCCAACCTGCTGAACAATGCTGCGAAATACACGCCGTCACGAGGCCGGATCCGTCTCTCGGCCCGTCAGGACGGCGGTGAAGTGGTTATTTCGGTTGCCGACACAGGGATCGGCATTCCCGAAGAAGCGCTTGCAACGGTGTTTGTCATGTTCGCCCAGGTTGGGCGGGATGTGAATCGCGCGCAGGGCGGGCTCGGCATCGGACTTTCGCTGGTGCGCCGATTGGTGGAAATGCATGGAGGAACGGTAGCAGCCGCCAGTGCCGGGATTGGCAAGGGGAGCACCTTCACCGTGAGGTTGCCTCTCGCGCCCCATGCCGTTCCCGGGAACACCTTGGCCGCGCCGCAGCAGCACAGCACGGACGCGACGGGCGCCAAAGGATTGAAAGTGCTTGTCGTCGACGATAACGAAGACGCCGCCATCACCTTGTCGATGATTCTCGAGGTACACGGGCACACGACAGAGGTTGCGTACGACGGTCTCCAGGCCATAGCAGCAGCCAGGGAGTTCAAGCCGGCGGTTGCGTTTCTGGATATCGGCCTGCCGCGCATGAATGGCTACGAGGTCGCGCGGGCAATGCGCAAGATACCGGAACTGGCGCATGTCGTACTCATCGCGTTGACAGGATGGGGCGCCGAGAGCGACCGTGCTTTATCGAAGGAGGCCGGCTTTGATCACCATCTGACCAAGCCCGTCGAGCTTGCGACGGTCCAGACGCTGCTGGTTAGTCTTGCCGATTCGTTGCGGGAGACGCCGGATAAGATGCAGCCGCTTGAGTGACAAGTTGGGTTGCATCTATTGCCTCAATGGGAAGTGCATCAATGAATAATAAGAACTAAACATTCTTGACGCCCCTTGCCTCTTGATCAAAATGCAACGCTTCCATTCTGATCGATTTGAAAACTATGCTGCCGGCGAACTCCACCAATATCTTTATTACTTCCACACATAGTCGGTCCTACATTGACGACTCCGACACGATTGCATCGAAGATCGTCGCCGCCCTTCCAGACAAATGTACCCGGACCATTGTTGCCGCGCTGGGGTATGCATGGGGCAATGCCTCCAGCGTCCACCTCAAGCAGTTCGAGGAGACATTCGAGGAGTTGAAATTGGCGCATCTGAACGCCTTTTCGGACAAGACGGACAGGATAAACGCCAACATTGAATTTAATAACGCAATCAGAGAAAAACTGGCTGCCTTGCTTCCGGATAATGTCTTGACGACGTATCTGGACCATGCTCATTTGGACGTCGACTACGACAAAAAGAAAGCCCGAATGCAGAAATGGGCTGACAAACATGCCGTCACGGATGTGGCATCTGTTGCATCGAAGGTCATCAGCACTCTACCGGACACCCATGAGGTGACCATTGTTGACGCATTGAGATATTCATGGGGTGGAACCTGCGAAAACAACCTCAAGCTGTTTGCGAAAAATTTCGAAGTGTTAAAAAAAGAATTTTTAAATGCATTCAGTGACAAGGCGGAGAAGTTCAACGCCCTGGTTAGTTTTAATTCCGAAATTCGAGAACAGCTTGCCAGCTTTCTTTCGGATAAATCGATGAAACAGTATTCGGATCTCGCCAGCTCGGACATTAACTACGAGCAAAAAAAGAATGCCATACGCGAATGGACAGGTAGCTTCATCGCCTTCGCCACAAGGATGGGTTATTACGGATAATGCGGCGATACGAGCCTGTACAGTGTCAGCTCGAATCAGTTTTTAATGCGCCTTTTAGCGCTTTGAATTTCCGATAAAAACCGTGGTTGGACTTAAGGCGTCTGTAATGGGAATAATTGACCAACAAGCCGAATGACCAGATATGGCGCTTTCCCTGGCACCGTCTCAAGGCTTTGAGAAGTTGCTTGCGCCGCTCCCCGGAGAAAAAGCTGGCGATTTCCGACACTACGTCGATGTAGGCAATCGCCGCTTGAGACTGATGCTCCTGAAAGGCAGAGTACAGGACGGGAAAGCCGCGGATGCCGTTTCCGATAATGAATGACAGCAGTTGTTCTTGCGATATCAGCCTGGCCGCGGCCAACGCCCGCAAGCCTCTCAAATAAGCGTCGATGCTTTTGACATTACCGTTCTCCAAGGCATGGCGGAAGCCGGACAGGCCGCCGGCATCCGTCGCGGCAACGAGTGACGCCAGCTGATCCTGCGTTATCAGGCCCGCCTCCGCTATTGCTTGCACGCCCGTCATGTATGCGGTCAGGGCGGCACTCCGCCCCCCCTGCACGGTGTAGTAGAAG
>JAQGLQ010000461.1 GCA_028292785.1 Noviherbaspirillum sp.
AACATGCCCTTGCCGAGGGCCAGCAGCGCGGCGGTCCTCATTGCGGCGAGCGCGCTCTGATGCTTCGCGATTCCCTTGCCGGCGATGTCGAATGCGGTACCGTGCGGTATGCCGATCCTGATGTAGGGCAAGCCGATGTGGACCGTGCATGCGCCATCGAAGGCGGCCGTCTTCACCGCGATCTGGCCCTGGTCGTGATACATGGTGACCACCGCGTCATATTTGCCTGCCGCAGCCATGCGGAACACCGCGTCGGGCACCAGCGGCCCGGTGGCATCGATGCCCAGCCGGCGCGCTTCGTCCACCGCAGGGCCGATACGTTCGCGGTCTTCATCGAACATCGCATGCGGGTTGACGCCGGCGACCGCGATGCGCGGTTGCGGCAGGCCCCACCGGATCAGGTTTTCGTTCAGCATGCGGATGACCTTGAGCACGTTTTCCGGCGTCACCATTTCCACCGCCTGGGTCAGTCGCACGTGTTCGGACAACGGCACCACGCGCAGCGGGCCGCTCAGCCGCAGCATGTAGGTGTCCGGCGCCGGCATGCCGATCATCGTTTTGCTGCCGGCCAACTTGAGCGAGGCGCTGTTCTTCGGTCCCATGATCAGGCCCTGGATGCGGCCGCTCCTGCCGAGATCGGTGCCGATCCGTATCCATTCGAGCACGGCTCGGCCCGCCGTCTCCGACGGCTTGCCGAACTCATAGCTTGCCGGGTCGAATCCGCCGGGATCGAGGACCTGGATGGCGCGACTGTCCGGCGACGCGCACTCCACCGCGTCGATGCGCTCGATGGCGCGCGTGACGCCGCCGATTTCCGCCGCGCGCCTGACCACGGCGAGGTCGCCGATCAGCACCGGCACGCACAGCCCGTCGAGTTCTCCGCTCGCGACCGCCTTAACCGAAACTTCCGGCCCGACGCCCGCGGGGTCGCCGATCATTGTTGCGATTATCGGCAGCTTCGCCATGGCAGGTTTCCTTTGCGTCAGCGGTCAAATGATGAACGTCAGGTTGGGCATGGGTGCATCGTTATTCACGAGAAAGACATGCTTCTCCTTGATGCGCAGCGCGCCATCCTCGCGCACCAGCACGTGCCGCATGCGTCCGCACCACAGCGTCTGCTGGTCGAGCCGCAGTTCGGCTACGATGAAGCGAGACATCGCGACGCCGCCGCGCGCCGGGTCGTAGTCTTCAAGCACGACGTTCGATACGGTGCGCGCCAGTTTCGACTGCGGCCGTTGCGAGTGCGCATGCTTGGTGTTCAGGCGCAGCAGGCGCTGTTCGAGTTTCGGGCGGTCTTCATAGATGAGCGAAATCTTTCGCTCCGGGTCGATGTCGTCTGCGTTGCACGGTACCCAGTACAGGAGATTCCTGGCCCACAGCGCAAGCCATTCGTCGTACCGATGAGAATCCGCGAGCTCGGCTTCGCGGAACAGCAGCAGTTCCACTTCGCGCAGTGCGCGCCATTCCGCCAGCAGCTGTTGGTCGGTGCGCTTATTGGTGGCGTTATCGGTGGCGTTCATTTCGCTTCCGTCATCAGTTTCATCCATTGCCGGATCATCGCCCGCTGCGGGACTTCATCGGCGTGCAGGGCGGCGACGCTGCCGTCGGCGTCGGTATGCTCGCGTTCGATGCCCCGCGAGATCTCTATCCACGGATTGATCTCTGCCATCATGCCGCGCTGCGCGCGCTCGAAAATCTCGGCGTCGTCGGGCGCGCCCGCGCCGGCCGGACCGTAGAAGTACTCATGCCGGCGCAAACGCCTGGCGTTGATGGCATCGCTGACGCCGCCGAGCCGGACCGCCGTCATCACGATCTGGGTGCGGTCGGCGGCCAGGGGAATGATGATGCGGATCTGGTTCTGGATCAGCTGCAGATTGGGGAAGATGCCCAGGTGCGGGTCGCCGGCGAGGCTGATCAGCATCTTCGCCCGATCCGGTTCGTGCGCCTTGTGCATCGCTTCGATGTATTCCGGTCCGCCCGGCACCTCGAGCAGGGCCGCGCGCCGCTTCTCGTAGTTCGGCAAGGCATTGTTGCGATAGTCGAGCATCGTGTGGCCGTTGCCGAACTCGCGTGCGCGCACGCCGTCGTCGTGATGGGAGTCGCGGTGCGTCAGTTCGAAATTGAAGCTGGCACTTTTCTGTTTTGCCGCGAACACCGAAGCGTGGACGAAGGGGGTATGGTAGCCGTCCATGCCGACCAGCTTCCAGTTGCCGCGATACTCGGTCTTGTAGGAACCGCCATCGGCGAAAATCTCGCCGGTCGGCGAGGCATCGACCAGCAGGTCGATAGCGGCGGTAGTATTGCCGAGGAAGGACGACAGCGGTTCGCCATGCGACGCCAGGCTGGCGAACACGAAGCCCCTGTAGGCATCGACGCGCGGTACCGGCACCAGTCCCATCGCACTCCTGTCGAGGCGCCCACCGTAGCCGTCCTGGTCCGGCACTTCCACCAGCGCGCCCGCACTGTCATAGACCCAGCCGTGATACCAGCAGCGGAACAGCTTCGCATTGCCGGAACTGGTTTCGCACACCTGCGCGCCGCGATGGCGACAGCGGTTCAGCAGCACGCGGACCTGGCGGTCGGCGCCGCGCACCATGAGCACCGGCGTGCGGCCGATGGAACGCGTCTGGTAATCGCCGGCGGCGGGTACTTCGCTCTCATGCCCCACATAGACCCAGGTCGTTGAAAATATCCGCGCAAGTTCGAGTTCGAAAATCCCCGGGTCGGTATAGATTTTCGAATGCACGTGGCCGTCGCGCACCACGTCGGCGAGCAGGCTTCCGTCCTCGGATCGCGGCCAGTGGCTTTCTTGTAATTTCACGCTGCACTCCTTCCGAGCTCTTCAGTAAAGGCTGTATTTATTTCCGCTGGAAAACAGCATGCCGCGTCGATGCTGTCGTTAGCCGGGCGCAGGTAATCTATCAGTAGTTGATAGGCAAATCAACATTGATCGCAAATAAATACTCTGGTAAATTGCGCCGACAAAAGCGAACAAGCGCTGAAGCATTAAAACGAATGGAGACACAGTCCGCCGCCGCCCATGGCCGCAGCCGGGCGCTTACTTTGGATGCTTCCCGATGCGTCCCGAGTAACGCCCTGAACCTGGCACATCAGGCATTTCGCCGAAACCGGCATAGTCCGACCTGGACGAAACACACCTAAACCAGCGGTTGATGCAGAGAGGGGACATGATGAAAGAGGCGGTTTTAACGTTCAGCAATGTAGTCAAGCGATTTGACGACACGCTGATTGTCGACGGCATCAGCTTTTCGGTCGCGCGCGGCGAGTTCTTCACGCTGCTGGGCCCGTCCGGCTGCGGCAAGACCACCACCCTGCGCCTGCTGGCCGGGCTGGAAGATCCCGACGCCGGCGAAATCGCCCTCGAGGGCCGGGTGCTTGCCGCCCCCGAGCGCGGGATCCTGGTCGCCCCCGACAAGCGCGGCATCGGCATGATGTTCCAGTCCTATGCCATCTGGCCGCACCTGAACGTGTTCGAGAACGTCGCCTTCCCCTTGCGCGTGCGTCGCACCCC
>JAQGLQ010000282.1 GCA_028292785.1 Noviherbaspirillum sp.
CCCGTATCTGGAATGCCACCACGGCCGCTCCCGTGCCATAGGGACCGATACGGGCCGAGCGCACGCCTCTGCGGCTGAGCTCGACGAGATGGGCACGCGCGCCCTCCTCCGACTTGAATACGCCGAGCGAAATTCCCCAGCGCATGCTGGACCCATCCTGGATCACGTAAAAATCGTCGATGCCGAGGCGCCTCAGCTCGGCGACTTTCCTGTCCGCGCCTTCCTTGTCGCCTTGCGACGGAATGAAGACCATCTGACTGACCGATTCCCTGAGCGTGCGGCGTGACACTCTGTCATCGATCGCCAGCGCGGCCAGCCTGGCCTCGAAGCGGGTCGCCTCCTCGCCGCGGAAATTGCCGACCTCGGCGCATGACGCGGGCGGCGGATTGTCGGCTGACGCTGTCGTTGCGGACGGTGCCGCGACGGGCGCCGGGAGGAGCTTGATTTTCTCGGGATTGAGCTGGTTCGCCATGCGCGCCGGCTCACGGCTGCTCGACAGCACCGGATCGAAGAAGCCGGCGTGATAAGCGAGCAGCCCCGCATTGGCCAGCAACAGGATCGAGAAGAAGGATTTCAGCATGATAGTTGGGTATCGGCGGCTACGCGCTGCAGCCCGATCAGCACGAGATTATCCACCTTCTTCCAGGGCACGGAAAGATGCGACGCGACCAGGTCCGCTGCTCCTCCGGACATGATGCATTGCACGTTGTCCTGCTCCGGCCGCGCGGCGGATTGCTGGCGCCAGGTGTGAGCGGTCACCGCGCGCTCGATCGCGCCGGCCTGCGCGGCGAGGCAGCCGCTGACGATCCCTGCGTCGGTATGGATGGCGAACGGCTCGGACACGACCAGCGTTTCGGCGACCTGAGGCAACTGTGCCGTATTCCTGGCCAGCGACGCGGCCATCAGGCCAAGACCGGGCAGGATCATGCCGCCGATGAAAACGCCGTCCGCCGTCACCGCATCCACCGTGGTAGCCGTGCCGCAGGTCGCGACGATCAAGGGCTGGCCGGGATACAAGGCGTGGGCGCCGATGACGGAAGCGAAACGATCGCAGCCGAGCTGCGCCGGATTGCGATAGCCGTTGCGCACGCCCGCGAGTTCGGCGACCGATGCGAACCATTCGAGCGCCGCCGGCTCCATCCCGCAGGCGAGGCGTACGATTTGCTCGAGTTGCTCGCGCATCGCCGCGCCGGCGACATTCGACAGCAGCACACGCTCGATCTTCAGCTTGCGCCATGCATCGGCCAGGTGGCCGACATCGGCGTGCGCCACCGACCCTGAGGCGATCCAGGCGCCGAGCGCATGCGCATTGCCGGGCGCACCGGCCGGCAGCAGGGCCCATTTGATCCGGGTATTGCCGGCATCGATCAACAGCAGCATCGCCCTATTCTCCGCGTATGCGCAGCGACACGTCGCCCGCCATGACCTGCACCCGGCCGTTCGCGGTATCGATCAGCAGGCATCCCGTTTCATCGATGCCGGCCGCGCTGCCTTCATGTATCACTTCGCCATTGTCGACGATGACCACGCTGCGCCCGGCATAGGCATGCAAGGCATTCCAGCGCGGCACGAAAGCCGGCAGGCCATGCGCTTCGAATTGCGTCATGACGTCTGCCAAACGGGTCAGGAAGGCAGCCATCAGGCGCTCCGGTTCGACCTGCGCCGACAAGGCGCCGGACGACCCGACGGCGGCGATGCTGGCGATCGGGCGGTCGATCCGCGCGGCGATGCTGTCCGGAACCGCCATGTTCAGTCCGACGCCGGTGATCGCCCAGCTCGCTTCGCGCAGCATGCTGGCGGCCGGCGCGCTTTCGATCAATATGCCGCCCAGCTTTTTGCCGTCAAAGAGAATATCGTTCGGCCACTTGAGTCGCGCGTCGACATCGAACGTCCGCAGCGCCTCCGCGATGCCGACGCCGACCGCGAGCGGCAGGCCGACCAGCGCGCGCAGCGGCCGCTCGAATTTCCATGCGAGAGAGAAGGTCAGCGATGCGCCTGGCGCGGAATGCCATGAACGGCCCGCGCGACCGCGCCCGGCGGTCTGGGTTTCGGCAATCAGCAGCGTCGGTCCGCTCAAGGTATCGATGGCGGACAGCAGGTCGGCATTGGTCGACCCGGTTTCGGCAACGATCCGGACCGCGACCTGTCGCGCGGCGCCGCCGCAAAGGGCGGCGATTCTCAGGGGTGAAAGCGTGGTTGTCATCCGCTGCATTGTAGCGGCCAATGCGAAACGGAAGAAGAACGCTGACGCGCGGCAAAGAAGTCCCTTAAACTCCGACAGGCGGAACCTTGCACACGCAGGTTTATTCGCAACCTTCCAGACATCCAGACAGATTGATGATCGAATCCGGACCTTACGACGCGCAGCACCTCCCGAGAATTTCCACGTCGGCGCGCGCCGGTTTGCTGGCGTATGTATTGCTGATCGGCTACGCGAGCCTGTATCCGTTCAGCGGCTGGAACGACCTCGGCCTGCCTCCGTGGGCATTCCTGACGGCACCGCTGCCGCGCTACTGGACGGTGTTCGACATCGTGACCAACGTCCTGGCCTACATGCCGTTCGGCGCGCTGATGGTATTCGCGCTCTATCCGCGGGTGCGCGGCATGGCGGCGGTTTTGCTTGCCACGGTGTGCGGCGCTCTGTTGTCCGGTTCGATCGAGGTGATCCAGAATTTCCTGCCGAGCCGCGTGGCGTCGAACATCGACCTGCTGGCCAATTCGGTCGGCACTGCGGCCGGCGCGCTCGCCGGAGCCCTGCTGACAAGGGCTTTCCTCGAACAGAGCCGCTTGCTGCAGATGCGCCGGCAATGGTTTTCCCTCGATGCGGGGCCGGGCCTGATCGTGCTGGCGCTATGGCCGCTGGCGCAGATTCATCCGCAGGCTTATCTGTTCGGCCATGGACAGTTCATGCCGGTCCTCTCCGGATGGCTGTCGCACTGGCTTGAGACGCCGGTCGACCTGCTCGCGCTGCTGCGCCGCGGCGATCAATTGACGGCCGAGCAGTACTGGCTGTCCGAGACCATCATCACCGCCTGCGGTTTCACCGGCGCGGTGCTGACCATGCTTTGCCTGCTCAGAAAAAATGCGCCGAAGTCCGGTCTCATCATAGCGATGGTGGTATCCGCGCTGGCGGTGAAGACGCTGGCGAACGCCTTGTTCTTCGCGCCGGAAAGCGCGTTCGCGTGGCTTACTCCGGGCGCGCAGGGCGGTCTGCTGGCAGGCGCGATGATGTTATCCGGGCTGGCATTCGCACGTCCGTTGATACAGCGCCGGCTGGCGGCTTTTGCTCTTCTGGCAAGCATCGTGACGGTCAACCTGGTGCCGACCAACCCGTATTTCATCGCTACGCTGCAGGCATGGATACAAGGGAAATTCCTGAATTTCAACGGCGCCACGCGTTTTCTTTCATTGCTGTGGCCGTTTCTGGCGCTGTGGTTCCTGATGCATCCGATGCATCGCCTGAAGCAGAAATCCTGAACCTCGCGCGGACTCGCCGGAAAACTCAACATGGCGGGTGTATCATCTCGGTTTTGGCGAAAACCGAAAGTCAGCCATGAGCGAAAAGCCATTCTACGAACACCACGTATTCTTCTGCACCAACAAGCGTGAAGAAGGAGACCGCCCCTGCTGTTTCAACAGGGGTGCGCCGGAGGCGCAGGAACATGCCAAGCGCCGCATCAAGGAACTGAACCTGAGCGGTCCCGGAAAGGTTCGCATCAACAGGGCCGGATGCCTCGACCGCTGCGAAGAAGGTCCGGTGGTCGTGGTTTATCCCGAAGGTACCTGGTACACCTACTTCGACAAGGAGGACATCGATGAAATCATCGACAGCCATCTCGTCAACGGCAAGGTCGTCGAACGCCTGAAGATCTGATTCACCAGGGGAGGCGACCGGCCTCTTCCATCCATATCAATGAACGCACAAACCCAACGCTTTTCCATCACCGGCGCGGCCGGCCAGCTCGAGTGCGCGCTCGACCTGCCCGACGGGGCCGCTCCCCGCGGCATCGCGCTGGTTGCGCATCCCCATCCTTTGTACGGCGGCACCATGGACAACAAGGTGGCGCAGACGCTGGCGCGCGCCTTCGTCGCGCTGGGCTATGCCGCAGTGCGCATGAATTTCCGCGGCGTGGGCGAATCGGCCGGCATCCATGATTCCGGCGGCGGCGAGACCGACGACATGGCCCTGCTGCTGGAGCACATGCAGCAGCAATATCCCGGGTTGCCGGTGGCGCTTGCCGGTTTTTCCTTCGGCACCTACGTGCAGGGCCGATTACAGCAAAGGCTTACGGAGCAAGGAACACCGGCCGAGCGGCTGGTGCTCGTCGGTACTGCCGCCGGCAAATGGCCAATGCCGGATGTTCCGCAAAACACCATCCTGATCCATGGTGAACAGGATGACACCATAACATTGGAACAAGTCTTCAACTGGGCGCGTCCGCAGGATCTTCCGGTCATCGTGATTCCCGGCGCCGATCATTTTTTCCACCGCAAGTTGCAACATATAAAGAATTTCGTGGTCGAAATGTGGCACCGCTAAACGCGGCGCTATAATCTGCGCGGTTTCCTGCGCATCTCGTCATTCTTTTTCACGGCCCACAGCGCAGTTTCACTTTTTACATCCATGAAAAAATTAATCGCGGCCTTTGCCGCCACCGTTATTTCTTTGTCCTCCGCAATGGCGATGGCACAATCGCTGCCGACCCCGATCATCGCGGCCAAGTCCTATCTGCTGCTCGATGCCACCAGCAATCAAGTGCTGGCTTCGCATGAACCGAACATGCGCATCGAACCGGCGTCGCTGACGAAAATCATGACGGCGTATCTGGCATTTTCGGCAATCAAGGAAAAGCGCCTCGATCCGAACCAGATGGTGAATGTCTCGGTGCGCGCATGGAAAGTCGATCCGAGCAGCTCGAAAATGTTTATCGACCCGGCCACGCCGGTCAAGGTCAACGACCTGCTGTATGGACTGATCGTCCAGTCCGGCAATGACGCCGCGGTGGCGCTGGCGGAAGCGGTGGCCGGCACCGAGGACGCATTCGTGGTCCTGATGAACCGCGAAGCCGAACGCATGGGCATGAAGTCGACCCGCTTCGCCAATTCGCACGGGCTGCCCAGCCCTGACAATTATTCGACTGCACACGATCTGTCGATCATGGCCGCGCGACTGATCGCCGACCATCCCGATTACTACAAGATCTATTCGACCAAGGATTACACCTATAACAAGATCAAGCAGCCCAATCGCAACCGGCTGCTGTGGCTCGATCCCACCGTGGACGGCATGAAGACCGGCCACACCACCAGCGCCGGCTACTGCCTGATCGCGACGTCCAAACGTCCGAACGCAGGGGGCGAGCGCCGCCTGATTTCAGTCATGCTCGGCACCGTCTCGGACACCGTCCGCGCACAGGAAAGCCAGAAGCTGCTGAACTGGGGCTTCCAGAATTTCGACACCGTGAAGCTCTACGCGAAGGACCAGCCGGTAGCGACGCCGGAAGTCTGGAAGGGCTCGCAGAGCCAGGTGAAGATCGGATTCACCCGCGACATCTTCGTGACGGTCCCGAAAGGCATCGCCGAGAAGATGAAGCCGGTGCTGGAGCGCAAGGATCCGCTGGTCGCGCCGATCGCGCAAAACAGCAACGTGGGAACGCTGAAGATGATGATAGACGGCAAGCCATGGGCCGAATTGCCATTGGTCGCCCTGGAGCAGGTCAATCAGGCCAGCATCTTTGGACGCGCATGGGATTCGGTCCGCCTGTGGATGAAGTGATCCCGGGCTGACTCGTCAAACCGGAAACGGCATGGGCCAGGCGCCGATGCCGTTTCGACATTCCCGATCCCGGGCGCTGGCGTAAAATACAAAACTTCCTTTCCCTGACGTTGTCGCATTAACTGATGCGACAACGCTTTCAGCATCCACGCCATGCCCGAAACCAACGAATCCCTTATCGAATATCCGAGCGACTTCCCGATCAAGATCATGGGGGCGATGCAGGATACTTTTGCGCAAACCATGGTGGAAGTGGTCATGCAGCACGATCCCACATTTCACGCCGGGAAAATGGAGATGCGGCCCTCCTCCAAGGGCAACTATCTCGCGCTCACCGTCACCGTGCTCGCCACCAGCCGCGAGCAGCTCGACAACCTCTATCGCGCGCTGTCGTCACATCCGATGGTGAAGGTGGTGCTGTAATCAGCCAACCGTCACTTCTCCGCTGAGGCTGCGCGGCAACGCTGCCTCCACTTCCTCGGCCGCGAGTCCTTGCGCGAACAGATGATGAAGCTTGGCGAAAACGGCTTCGAAGGTCATGTCACCCGCACCGATCACGCCGGCTCTGGTCAGCCCGGCGCCCGTGGCATACGCGCCGAGCATGACGCTTCCGTGCAGGCACTGGGTGCAGGCAACCACGACGATGCCGCGTTCGCGGGCGCCGCCGATCAATTGCAATAAGGCCGGGTCGCGGTCCGGTATGTTGCCGGCGCCGTAGCATTGCAGAATGAGCGCCCGGGGATGCAGATCCAGCATCGCCCGCACTGCCTGCAGCGGCAGGCCGGGCACGAACCGTAGCGGAAGAATGCGTCCCGGCTCGTAGTCGGCCAGCTCGAAATTTTCCCTGGGGGCGCGCGGCAACAAGGCCGCCGCATCGAGGCGGATGCCGATCCCGACTTCACCCAGCCAGGGATACGAGGGACTGTCGAAAGCATCCAGCCGCTCGACGCTCACCTTGCATGCGCGGTTGCCGCGCAACAGGCGGTGGTTGAAGAACAGCGCGACTTCGCTGATCGCATCGGAGGCCGCCAGTTGCATC
>JAQGLQ010000377.1 GCA_028292785.1 Noviherbaspirillum sp.
GGCGCGGGCGCGGGGGCGGCGACGGGCGGTCTGCTCGGCGCGCTGATCGGCTGGGGCATCCCGGAAGAACGCATCAAGCACTATGAGAGCGGCCTGAAGCAGGGCGGCATTCTGATGGGAGTGAAGCCGCGTTCCGAGGAGGATGCCACCTTCCTCGAAGAGCACTGGCGCAACAGCAACGGCCAGCATATCTACCGGCCCGGAAGCATGTCGCAGAGCGCGGGGATGTCCGGACATACGGTGATCGGCGTCTACGACAATCGTTCCGATGCGGATAACGCGGTGCAGGCGCTGGCCGACGCGGGGATCGCGCGCGCAAATATCCATCTGAATGCGGAACCGTCCTCATCCGCCTCAGGCCAGTCCGCCTCGTCGTATACCGGCCAGGACAGCGGCCAGCACAGCGGCTCGGGCATAGGCGGATTCTTCCGCAATCTGTTCGGCATGGACGACGCCAGCGAGCGCGACGTGTATGCGGAGTCCGTGCGGCGCGGCAGCTATGTGCTGACGGTGGACGTGCAGGATGAAGACCAGGCCGATCGCGTGACCGACATCATGGCCCGCTTCGACGCGGTCGATATCGACGAGCGGTCGAGCCAGTGGAAGAAGCAGGGCTGGAGCGGCTACAACCCGGACGCGCCGAGATTCTCCGATGCCGAAATCGAGCAGGAACGCAGCAGCTATGCGCAAAGCCGCACATCCGCCACTGGCGAAGGAACACGCATACCGGTCGTGGAAGAACAGCTGAAAGTCGGCAAGCGCGAAGTGCAGCGCGGCGGCATCCGGGTGGTGCGGCGCATGACGGAAACCCCGGTGCACGAGTCGGTCCAGTTGCGCGAAGAGCATGTCAACGTCGAGCGCCGCCCGGTCGACAAGCCGGCCACGGAAGCCGACTTCGCCGCCTTCAAGGAAGGTTCGGTGGAACTGCGCGAAATGGCGGAAGAGCCGGTGGTTTCCAAGACCGCGCGCGTCGTCGAAGAGGTCGTGGTCGGCAAGGAAGTGTCGCAACGGACCGAGCAGATCAACGACACTGTGCGTCGTACCGATGTGGAGGTCGAACAGCTGGGCGCCTCGGGCGACGACGCCGACTTCCGCCGGCACTGGCAGACCAGCTACGGGGCTTCGGGCGGCCGTTATGAAGACTTTGACGCCGCCTATCGGTATGGATCGACGGTCTCGGCCAACGAGCGTTACAAGAACTATCAATGGTCGGAAGTCGAGCCCCAGCTGCGCAGCGACTGGGAATCGAACCATCCCGGCAGCACATGGGAGAAGGTGAAGGATGCGGTGCGCTATGGCGCCGAGCGCGTCACCGGCAACCGGCATCATTAAGCCATCAAGCATCACGCAGGATGACCGGCCCGCTTCGTCAGCCGACGAAGCGGGCCGCGATGTTCACGCCGAGTCCTTCAACGCATAACCGTAAGCGAGATTGGTGCGTCCCGCGCCATGCTCGTCATACAGATTCTTGTAAGATGCCAGCCGGTCGCTCGCGAGAGCGCTGCGCAGCGACGGCTGCACCTGATAGAGACGCGCATTATTCCCGCCGAATATCGCGTTCTTGATAGGACCGTCCGCCGCCCCGAGCGGCGCCAGCCCATATTTGCGCTGCAGGTCCTCCGGAATCTCCATGCGCCGCAATGCCTCGATCTGCCATTGCGGCGAACCGGTCCAGATCGCGTCGGTGCCCCAGCATACGTGGTCGGCGCCGAGTCCCTTGATCAGCTGACCCATCATGACGGCCGAGACGCGCGGATCGGCGATCGTCGATTGCGCGAACAACTGGCCGACATCGGCGTAGACATTGCTCACGCCATACTTCGCCGGCACTTCGGCCAGATCGGTGACCCACTCGACGCGCCCGGTGCGTTCGAACTGCGCCCACGCATCCTTCACCCCGCCACCCGACCAGCGATAGCCGCCGTGGTAGATGATGAAATTGAGCTGCGGCCAGTCTTTCGCCGCCTTGCCGACGTCGCGCACATCCGAATATGCCAGCAGATGCGGATACTGCTTTTCCACCGAAGGCGGAAACAGTCCCTTGTGAATGCAGACATTCCTGATGCCGGCTTTCAGGAACTTCTCGTAGGCGGGATACACCAGCTTTTCGTCATCCAGCCGCCATGGATGTTTCGACAGCTCCTTGTGGGTGTTGTCGCCGATGGTATAGCCCTTCATCGAATCCGGCTTCAGTTCCGCCAGCGCATGATCGATCTGCTCCATCCATCCCGGATAGCCGGGCGTGAAGATCGCATGCGAAAACATGCGCTTGGTGCCGGCCAGCCCATTCACGGAGGCGCGCGCCTGCGCCTTCATTTCATTGGTCAGGAACCAGTCTTCCGGCACTTCCGACGGCGCGCCGCTGATGCAGGCGATCTTGGTATCGCTATCGAGGAAGATTTCCTTGATGTAGTTGGTGAACATCAGGTCATCCAGCGTCTGTTCCTTCTCGGACAGGCCCGGGTTCCAGCCCGCCTTGCCGACCGCCTTGCGCTGCTGCACGAAGCCTTGCAGGCGCGTGCCGGGCCGCAGGAAATGCGTATGCATATCCATGATGAATTGGCCTGACAGCGCCCGCGCGCGTTCGTTGGCCTGCTCGGGCGTCTGCGCCTCCGCCCGCGATACGCCGAACAGCGGACCGTAGGTGTCGTTCATCGCCAGGAAGGCGGTCGCCATGCCGGCGGCCGTCTGAAAAAAACGGCGGCGGCTCATGCCCAGCCGTTTGGCGGCGAGCATGCCCATTTCCTTCACGCGTGCTTCGAATTCGCGCTGCTTCGGAGTCTGCGGACCCGGCATGAATTCGTCGCTCGATATCGACTGTACCGGGATCGGGGAAGGAAACAGGGATTCAGCGGACGACAGCTTATTCAGTTCTTCGTCGGACAGCATGCTCATGATGGTCTCCTGGCTGGAATGCGCAGGCCAGTATAGAACACCACACCATGCCGAAAGGCGTTCGAGACCGTATTGCTTTGTCTATCCCATAAATAGGGTATGGAACTTTTCCCGGCCAGGGTGTGTAATTCGGCATCCCTTCAAGGGCGTTTCATTTGCCTGCTTCCTCAAGGGTCGCAGCTGTCGATCAGGAGAAAATATTGCGTGCCGTATGTATAAGAATTGCAATTTGCGCCGGCGCATTCATCGGCGCAACATGCGCGCTTGCACATGGTGGGGTCTTGCTTTACCAGCACAGCAATATCTTCCGCGATGCGCGGAATATCGAAGCGCCCGCTTCACCGACAGCAAATGAAGTCATCCCGGATAATGCGCAACACGCCGTACATGGCGACTGAGAACCATGGCCTGATGCAATCGCAGCATTTACGTGACAGGTAAAAAAATCGGCATGGCGCAAGAAACATTGCTGTGTCTGATCAACATTTCCGCCGCGCGCTTCAAATAAATTATGTTTTTGCGAAGCGCAACATAGCGTGGACGGCTACGTCGGCTATCGGAGGATCTATGTTCGATATGGAACTGCCATGGTGGGAATTCGTTGTCAGAGGCGCAGTCGTCTATTGCGTACTGCTGATCCTGGTGCGGATTTCCGGAAAACGGACGGTGGGACAATTCAGACCGTTCGACCTGCTGGTCGTGATGCTGCTGAGCGAGGCGGTTTCCAACTCGCTGTCCGGCTCGGATAACTCGATGGTGGGGGGATTGATCGTCGCCGCGACCCTGATCGCCCTGAACACATTGCTCGCAGTGGTAACGGCCCGCAGCCGGAAGATTGCCGATTTCATCGATGGCACGCCCATATTGCTCGGGCGCGACGGCAGGATTTTCCATGAAACGCGCATAGCGGCCCGGATCTCCGAGGACGATATCCAACAGGCGCTTCATGAGGCGGACTGCACGCTGGACAAGGTAAAGTGCATTTTCCTTGAAACGGACGGAAGCATCAGCATTCTGCAGCGCGGAGGCTGATGCCGTTCATGCGCATATGAAGCGCATATGAAGAGCATGATACGGCCCGCTGAAGGTGGCCCGGGCGTACATCTGCGATAATCGGCACCCCGTGCATTGGCCGATTGCCTTTCAAATGAACCGACTGTTTTCGAGATTTTTCCGTTATCTTCCCGAAGCGCTCGAAGTCTCGCAACGAGAGCGGGCGCGTTCCGTGCTGGGCGCGCTGATCGGCATCGCGGTCACCGGCTTGCTGGGCCGCTTCATCATCGGCGACGATCCGCTTCTGCCATGGCTGATCGCGCCCATGGGCGCGTCGGCCGTACTGCTGTTCGCCGTGCCCGCCAGTCCACTTGCGCAGCCCTGGCCGGTGTTCGGCGGCAACGTGATTTCCGCCCTTATCGGTGTGATGTGCAATGGCTGGATCGGGCAGCCGTTGATTGCCGCGACGGTCGCGTGTGCCGGTGCGATCGCCGTCATGTTTTCTCTCCGATGCCTGCATCCCCCCGGCGGCGCGGTGGCGCTCACCGCGGCTCTTGGCGCTCCCGGCGTCGCCCAGCACGGATTCGCTTTCGCGCTGTCCCCGGTCGCCCTGAATTCGGCGGTAATACTGTTGACCGCGCTTGCGTACAGCCGGCTTTGCGGCCGGCCTTATCCGCATGTGGCCGCAAGTCATGCCAATCCGCACCAGACGCGCGATCCGCTGCCGTCGGAGCGGGTGGGCGTCGCTCCGGACGACCTGGATGCCGCGCTGCTCCAGTACAACCAGTTGCTCGATGTCAGCCGGGACGATCTGGCGGAGATCTTCCGGCGCACCGAGATGAATGCGTATCAACGCCATTTCGGCAGGATCACCTGCGCCGACATCATGTCGCGCGACGTGGTGAAAGCGGAGTTCGGAACCGAGTTGCAGCATGCCTGGGATCTGCTGCGCGGACACCATATCAAGGCGCTGCCGGTGGTAAGCAGATTCAACCGTGTGATAGGCATCGTGACGTTGCACGATTTTCTGCGGCAGGCCGACGTGGATAAGGCTGACGTACTTTCCGCACGGCTGCGGCGCCTCTTGAAGCGCACCTCGGGCATGAACTCGTCCAAGCCCGAGGTGGTCGGCCAGATCATGACGGCGACCGTGCAATGCGCCTTTGTCGATGAGCCGATCGCGAGCCTTGTTCCGCACTTTTCCGACAACGGCTTTCATCATGTGCCGGTGATCGATCGCAACCAGCGGCTGGTAGGCATCGTCTCGCAGTCGGATCTGATCGCGGCGCTTTACCGGACCCTGCTGGAAGAAAAGGAAGGCGATGCCTTACTTCACCACCAAGCTTGAACCGAGAATCGGTGGCGCGTGAACTTTTATCAAAAATCGTATATCGAATGACAAGATGTCGTGCGGAACTTGCATTCCCGACGGTTCGCTGGTTCACGGCGTAATCTGTTCCGATGAGGTTAGGCATGAAAAATACGAAAAAGAATTGTCGTACTGTCATTCTTGTGCTCGCGTGTTGCCTCGGCGCACCGGCATGGGCCGACGTTCCCGACAAGGCTGCGTCGCCACCCGCCGCCAAAGCGGCAGCAAAGAAACCCGTGCTCGACCATTCAGGCCAGCCGCGCAAGGGCAAGGCATCGTATTACCACAAGAAATTCCATGGCAGGAAGATGGCCGACGGCACGCCGATGAACCCGAATGCCAATATCGCGGCAAGCAGAACCTTGCCTTTGGGCACCACTGCCGAGGTGACCAACCTGGCAAACGGCAAGAGCGAAATCGTCGAGATCCGCGACCGCGGGCCGTATATCGATGGCCGTATCGTCGATTTGTCGCCCAAAGTAGCGGAAAAGCTCGATATGAAGGAAGACGGCATCGTGCCGGTGGTGGTCACGCCGATCAAGGTGCCGCTGCCGGACGGCAGCATCAAGCTCGGCGCCGGCGCCTCTTCAGTGGAATACAGCTCCGGGCAGTAGTCTGCTCTCGGTTTTCCTGTTACCGCTGCGCACATGTGCCGCTACAATTGGCGCAACCACTGCGTTCGCGCCAACATCTCCCAGGAAGCGGTCACATGGACCCAAAACTCGACAACGCGCGCAAGCTGTTCTTGCAGGGCATAGACCATTTCGAGGCGGGCCGTCTCGAACAGGCGCGCTCCGCGTTCGAAGCATCGCTGGCATGTGCGCCGGGAAGACCGTCGGTGCTTGGCAATCTGGGCATCACGCTGTTTCATCTGGGGCGCATGGAGGAGGCGGCGCCCATGCTGCGGCAGGTGACGGCCGCCGATCCGGATCATGCGGAAGCCTGGACTTGCCTGGGGCTTGCCCATGAAGCCCGCGCGCAGTGGCGCGAAGCGGTCGACGCGCTCAGGAGAGCGGCGCAGCTGTCGCCGCAGAAGGCGCAATTGTGGTTCAGGAGCGCGCAGTGCCTCATGCGCCTGGGGCGGGTCGACGAGGCATTGCAGGCTTATGACCGCGCTCTTGCCGCCGCTCCCGAGTTCGCCGATGCATGGAGCGCGCGGGGCAGCCTGATGCGCGAGATCCACAGACTCGACGAGGCTGCGCAATGCTTCGAGAAGGCGCTGGCCTGCGGCGGCGATCCGGAACTGAACCGCTATTATCTGGCCTCGGTGAAGGGCGCGAATTCCGTGCCGGCTCCGCCGCGCCGGTATGTGGAATCGCTGTTCGACGACTATGCCGCGGAATTTCAGAGTCACCTCGTCGGGCAGTTGCGTTACCAGGGGTATGAACGCCTGCTGCGGCCGCTGGTCGACTCGGGACGGAGGTTTCGCAGAGCGCTCGACCTCGGATGCGGAACGGGCCTGTGCGGGCCGCTCATCCATTCTGTCGCGGATGTACTCGACGGCGTCGATATTTCGCAGGCGATGCTGGATCAGAGCCGGCGGCTGGGCGTGTATCGGCAGCTGATACACGCCGACATCGGCGCTTTTCTGGAGACCGCCGAAGAAAGCGCCGATCTCGTGGTGGCCGCCGACGTCTTTGTCTATGTCGGCGACCTGAGCGCGGTATTCCGGTCGGTACACCGCATTCTCGCGCCGGCAGGCCGCTTCGCCTTCACGGTCGAAACGCCGATCGGGGGCGAGGACATGCGGCTGCTGCCAAGCCTGCGCTATGCGCATTCGGAGCGTTATGTGCGCCGGCTGGCCGATACCTGCGGCTTCACCGTGGACGAGATGTTCGGCGCGCCTATTCGTTACGATCAGGCCAAGCCCGTGGAAGGGCTGTATGTGTACCTGAGCCGCGGGGCGATGGATAGCTAGGCTGGCTCACGGCGCAACCATCGTCGATGATCCGTCCTGTCCTGTCCTCCTGCGCCACTGGCTGAAATTCAGCAGCTCGCCGTTGAAGTTGGCAAAGGCCGGTGAAGAGTTGGCGTAGGTGTTGCCGTCGTACGCCGCGAAACGCGCGACCGCGCCGGTGCCGAGGTCGCTGCTGACGCGGTAGGTTTCTTCGCCGTCGAGCGCGGCGAAGCGGTTGCCCGTCACGGCATTGTTTACGACGCGTGCGGCGCTTCCGCTTTCCACCATCTGGATATGCGACTGCCGGCTTTTTGAAAAGGTATTTCCTTTGATCGTGTTGTTGAAGCCGTTATGGATCAGCATGCCGTTGTAGCTGCCGGAGATGTTGTTGTCGGCGACCGTCACCGCATTGGAATTCTCGTCCAGATTCACGGCCCATGCGTGCCGGTGATCCCTGCCGACATTTCTGATGGTATTGCCCTCGACGAGCGAGTTGAGCGGCTGCCGGTCTTCCGCCATCGTGTAGAGACCGCCGCAGTCGATCAGGACCAGGCATGCGCCGTCGACGGTATTTTGCGCGACCGTCGCGTTGCGGAAAAAGCGGATGCCGATGTAGCCGGAGTTGGTCACGCTATTGTTCACGATCTTCGCGCCGCTGCTCAGAGTAAGCACGATGGCGCCGTGCGTGTTGACCGGCATTCCCGTCACGCCGGTGGCTTCGATGCTGGAATTGCGGATGCTCTCCGAGCCGCCGCCCCATTTCACCACGATGCCGTCATGGCGCGAATTGCGGACGCTGCTGCGATCCACCGTGAGGGCCGAGCCGCCGGAATTCATGATGCCGTTGCCCGATGAATTGACGATGTCCACGCCGGTGACATTGAGATTGGCGGCGTCTGGCGCGTTGATGCCATTGGTTGTGCCGAATATGCGCACGCCGTCGATGGAGATGCCGCGCGAGTTCGCCGCATCGATGCCGTGCCGGTCGGGAGCGGCCCAGGCGCGGCCTTCCGGTGACTGCCCGTCAGGTGTCCACACATACAGCTTGCCGTCGCTGATGGCCCACTCGCCGGGTTCGTCGAGCATCCAGAGCTTGCCCTCGACATAGAACTCCGGCGTTCCCGACAGCGCGTAGCCGTCGTAATTCGGATTGCCGGTTTTCGCGAGAGACATGGTGCCGCCGGAATACGCGGTGATCCGGCGCGCTTCCACCGCCCACTCATGCGGCCTGAAGACGAGGGTGGCCCCCGTCAGATCCGCGTTCGGCATCGGATAACTCAGCATGGAAGCGCTCGAGCCTTCGGCTTTGGCCCAGGTCTGGGCGCGGCTCGGCCAGTGCGCGGTAGCGATCGGCTGTCCGTCGATCAGGACCTGAGCCGCGGCGAACGGGATGGGCGCGGAATAGACATTGTCCTGATGTTGCGTCCATCCCGTGATTTCCTGGCCGACCACCAGTGTGGCCTTCCCGCATGTGCCGCTGGTCTTCACCGTCACGTTGGATTTGCCCTTCAGGTCGAGCGTCCCCTGGTAGGTGCGCCCGCATGCGAGTTCGATCACGCTGCCGTTCGCGATATTGGCCGGCGTCGTGAGGATGGGTTGAGAAGCGTCGGGAACGGTGATGGCCGCCAGCGGCGCGGCGGAGACCGGAGTGGAAGACATCGTCGGCGCCGATGAAGGTGCGGCGGCATCGGTGGCAGGGCGCGAAGCCAGCGTGCTGCCGGCGGCTGTCCCGCCGGCATCTCCGGACCCGCCGCCGCATCCGCCAAGACTCAGCGCGAACGCGAGTGTAGTCAACCCTGCCGGCCACGCCAGTCCATTCAAAATCGTCATGGTGTTCTTATGCCTATCCCTGTTGAAACTCCGTTACTGAGTGTTAAAAACAAGAAATAGTTCCAGAAAGAATGTTTGCGTCCGTGAAACGGGACAAACAAGAATGATGCAATTTGAGCTATTTTGAGGCTTGCACTATTTGTGTCGGGAGGAGCTGAAAATGAACAAATTGATCATCGCGGCATTCCTTGCCTCCGTTGTGCTTGCGGCTCCGGCCTTCGCCGCCACCGAGCAGCAGAACAAGATGGCAAGCTGCAACAAGGAAGCCGCCGGCAAAAAAGGCGACGAGCGCGAGGCGTTCATGAGCGAATGCCTGAAGAAAGGCTGAGTCGGAACGCGCTTGCATGGTCCTGCGGTCGCGCGATTTGCAGGGGGTGCCGGCGAACAAGCTGCCGGTGGAGGATTTGTTTGTGCCGGTCGATGAGATCGGATAGTCCGTGTCGGCAGCGGCAATCCGGGACTGGTTGACCGGATCGCGCGGGATCGGGGGGCACAATGGCGGCAAGCTGTGCGTCCTGCCGCCGCTCACTTTTCCTCGCTTAATGCGTTATCTCGAAGAAGACCTCCTGTAGCCGGCGGCGAATGCGCTGCTCCAGATCACGCTGTTGCAGGCGGGCCTGATTCTGCGTTAGCCCGTTCAAGTTGTTGCCGCCGCCCCGGATCCTCGCCGATTCGTCGTTGTACTCCGATTCGATGTCCTTGAGCGTGGCCGCGAGTGTGGGGTCGTCAGGATCCTTCTCGATCCGCGCCCACAAGGCGGCAATCATGTCGCCGATGGAAGGGGCGGCGATATCGTCCTTGTCGTCTTCCACTATCATGCCCGAACCCTGGCTCTGGTACGTCCCGAACTGCCCGG
The DNA here is from genome assembly GCA_028292785.1 of Noviherbaspirillum sp. Next base: position 9,841 of record JAQGLQ010000377.1, read on the forward strand.
GCGAGGTGAGGCGCGAGGCCGGTTCGTTATTGAGCTGGCCGGTTCGTTCGGCGATCCTGGCGCGGGCAGACCCCTGCTCAGGCACATCGCCTTCTCTCTTCTTTCCAAAAAAGACATTGTGTTCCCCGGCAAATTCGTCATGAATGTCGAGTTCCTCTGGCGGACGGTCCTGCCCGCCTTGCCTCCTTTTATGCCCCAGTTTTGCCATCGCCCAAGCCGCCGGCTCAGCCAACTTGTCGAGCATGTGGCGCCATTCCTCCATGTTGCGCCAGGTTGTATCCTGCTCCGTGTAGCGGCCCGGCGTGAGCAACGCCTTAAGCACTTTCATGGTTTTCTTGGCGTCGGACTGGCCGCCGGGGATGGCGGACAGCCGCACGCGCAAGATATTCAGCACCGTGCCTTTCGCTGCAACGGCACTGCCCTTGAAGTGCGCCAGCAAGTCCGTGACCGAAGTCATATCGAGCCTATCGGCCAGCCTTTCCCACAGTGCCCTGTTTCCCCGGCCCGCATTGACCAACGTCTGGAAAACCTGCTTGGCGAGCGTTTGCGGCAATGGTCCGGCGTGGCTGGCCAACGCCTCGAGCGCCGGCATATTCACTTCCGAGCGCTGCAGTTCCGCCCCGATCAATGCCTCAATGGTTTGTGCTGGCAGGGTCGATACCAGACGCGCCAGCACCTCGGGCAATGGTGGTGTGGCCTTGGCTTCACGACTAAATAATGTGTTAAGACCGCTTTGCAGGGCGGTGGATTGATCAATGGCGCACACGCCTAACAGGACCGCCACCATCACGGGGTTGGCGCCGCCTCTTTTTTGCAATTCTGTGTCAAGCAGCTGCTGCG
>JAQGLQ010000389.1 GCA_028292785.1 Noviherbaspirillum sp.
AATGATGGGCGACGGCATGATCATCACCGGGCCGTTAGCCACAAGCGGCATAGTGGCTCGGATGCTCGGCGCCAACGAGTCATTGATCAGAAGTACGCTGCCTCTATCGATCAGGTCCTTCGCGCAGGTGACCGCTTTTTCCGGTTTGCCTTCGTCGTTACAAGTGATGAGCTCGATCTTGCGGCCATTGATGCCACCGCGTTGGTTGACCTCCTCGGCCCACATCTTCGCGACCTGGTTAAGACGTGTGCCGACCGTCGCAGCCGGACCAGATAAAGGAGCAATTTCGCCGATGATCAAATTCCCGCTCTGCTGCGCAACCGCGAGACTTGGCACAGCAATAGCGGCAACTTTGAGGACTGCGTAACACACGGATTTCGCAAGCATGTCTCTTCCTTGATTGATTATTTTTGGCAGCGATCGTTCGAGCGGAATGCATTACACGGTTTGTACCGGTCGGCTGGCACGACCCTATAACTACGAACTATGACTGTGTTGTGTCGTGGATGATTAGACGTCTGGTCTTTAAGTTTGTCAATAAAATTATGGTTAGCATTAGGTAATTACGAATGGCGTAATTTTTTCCTCCGGTACCTTCGTAACAAGGCAGCGATGAAGGCAAGGACGATGAACCCAAGTCAAGGGAATGGCTCCATCCCGAAGTGACATTGCAGCATTGCGTCGAAGTCTGCGGACAATCCGCCGGCCGCTCAATAGCTTATCCACTCTCCGATGAGCCGATATTCGGTCCCGCGCATTCCCTTCTTGAACTGACCGAACCGGTCATCCACGCCGTGGCCGCCGAGATCCAGCCAGGCGCAACCGGCCTTCTTCATCTCGAGCGCGGCATGCCAGCAGAGGAAATTCCCGCAGTGGTATCTTCTGCCGTGCGCACCATACCAGCCTATGTAGTATTCAGCCTTGCGGCCGCAGTGCGCCAGTATCATGCCGGCCATCGGCTCGTCCTCGAATACCGCTTGCAGGACAAGGAAGTCGGAAGGGCACTCCCGATATAGCGCCTGCAGAAACGCGCTCGGCGGGCCGGCAAAATTTTTGACGGCCATATTTTCCGTGTGCCTGGCGAGCATCCAGGCGACGCTGTCCGGCGCGTTCGACACACGCAGCGCCAGGCCCGAGAGCTCGGCGATTTTCAAATGATTGCGCCAGTTCGACGCGAGGCACTTGCGCATCTTGTCCTCTTCCGGGCGCAAGTCGAACAGCGACGAAACATGACAGTATCGTTTGCGGTCCCGGAATCCGAGGCGCTCGAGCAGCTTCCTGTTCTCATCGGTCATGTCGAGCGCGGGCGCGATCAGCAGCGGACCGCCGCGAAAGATTTTCCAATGCATGCGCATCAGGCGCAGCACCTCTTCCTTTACCGCGTCCGCGGGCGGATGTTCGAGAAATAATGGACCACGATTGACGCGCGCCGCGATGCGCAATCCGCCGATGCGCTTCTCGAGAACCTGGCAGATCGCCACGGGCTCGTCGACGCGTTCGAATACATAGCGCTCGACATGCCAGTTCTGTGCGCGCCTCTTCGCTTCGCCGTAGGCATGCGCCTGCATCAGATGCGGATGGTCGACGTCACGAAAGAATGTTTGCCACTCCTGCATATTGCGCACAGGACGAATGCGATAGGCCTTGCTCATGGTCATGTCCGGCGAAGAGAAGAAGAACCGGAAGTTAACCCGGAACGCCCGCCCTTCATATGGGCGATATCAAAAGCGCGAACCGGAACCGCTGCCGAGGGGCCGCGCGGCAAGTGCCGCAGCGAATGTGCTTGTCGTGCCGCACGACCGCCGCCGGTTCGGAAAAACCGTCAGTACACATTCATATAGGGCCGATGAAAACCGTCGGTGTAGCGTCGCACCGCGACAGTTCATCGCTAGTCCATCGCATCTGTTTACCGGGTATATCGCACACTAAAAAAGATCTGCGGAAATTCATTCTGCTCGGAACTTTGTGCTGACGGGCAAGGTCTTCAGCAGTGTGTTCACGATCGCGTGTTCACTGATTCAACGTGTCGATAATCGCGGCCGCTTCACATTCGGCCCATGCCATCGCAGTTGTTCAAGTGTGTCTGACGACATCCTTCTCACCCCCTTCCCAACCGGGACAAAAAGTTTTTCCAATCACCGTTGTAGGAGTGACCTGTTTTGAAACGTGCAGCATACCCAGCATCAGTTCTTTTACTTAGCCTTACACTCGCTGCCTGCGGAGGCGGCGGTTCAGATAGCTCCACCCTCGCCACCGCGGCGCCCAACCCCGTGCCATCGCCTGTCCCGAGTGCCGCGCCGTCACCGGCACCCGCGCCTTCGCCCGCACCTGTGACCCAGGGGGCCGAAGTGTACTCGGCAGAGGCAGCACCGGCAGAGGCGCCTGTATCCGATGCAGCGACCGCGGCTGGCACAACGGTCGTGCAGAAGCGCGATCCGATGAAATGGCCGTTCGCGCAGAACAGCATCTGGAACATGCCGATCGGCAGCGGCGCCCAGTACGTCAACGCCAATCTGTCGCCCACGCCCGGCGACGATCAATGGGCGCCGATGCCGCAGATCGACGATGAAAAAATCGTGCTGCGTCCGACCGCGCCGCTGGTCAGGGTCAATTACAGCAACGCCGGATGGACCGGCAGGAATCGCTGCGCCGCGACCGGCGGCCTGCTGACGCAGGTGCCGATGCCGGCGGACTTTGTCGTACCCAACAATAACGCCAACAGCTCGGCGGTCTTCCTCGCGGCCGACAAGCGCACACTGATTCACATGCAGCCGTTCACCCGCTGCTGGGCCGGCAAGGATGCGACCAGCCTCGTGACGTTCAAGCCGGTCGATATTTATGGCGATGGCGTCGCCGGCTCGCACGGCGGTTCCGGCATGTCGGCCATCGGCGGCTCGCTGCGCGTGGGCGAACTGCGTCCGGGTAGCCAGGGGCCGCGGCATGCGCTCAAGGTCAACGTCTACGCCAAGCAGTCGATCTACCGATGCACGTCGTATCGGGACTGCTTCCGCTGGCCCGCGACCGCGGCCGACAGCTACGCTGTGGGCTTCTACGGCACCAACGGCAACAACAATAATTCCGCGATGAAGATGGGCGCGCTGCTTGCGTTGCCGTCGTGGGTCAACATTGCAGGCATGGGCCTGGAGACCGAGCCGGGACGGCAACTCGCGTGGACCATGCAGAACTTTGGCGCCTATGTCGTCGACGACACTTACGGCCCGGCATTCGCGCTGAACGCCGAAGACGGTCCCGACGGTTCGGTGCGGAAGCAGTTCAAGGCCGATTACGGTTTCGACCTGGAACAGCGCGTGATCAACAACACGCCGTGGACGCGCGACATGCAGCGTCTGGTGAAGGCGCTGCATGTGGTCAACAACAATAGCGCGACGTCGATCGGCGGCGGCGGCACGCCGCGCCAGCCGCTGGCGCCGGCCTTCCAGTAA
>JAQGLQ010000399.1 GCA_028292785.1 Noviherbaspirillum sp.
TTGTTGGCATCGAATACGCCATTGGTCGCGGACTGTCCGGCAAGCGCCTGGGCCTTGGACGACAGCGTCACGTTATCGGAGCTGGCGGCCGGAGCGCCGCCGACCGCCGGCTTATCGGCGGCCTTGCCGGTACGAGAGGTTGTCACGTTGGTGTAACCCTGGGGCTTTTTGGAGTCATCAATTTTCACGACATTTTCCTCATCTGATTTGGTGCCTTTGGCCGCCGTCTCACTGTATATCGACGACTTGTCCTCATACTTTAGAAGTTTTGCATGAATTATTTGGCAACACGATTCATTGTCAATTCATTACTTCCACGATGCCGCCCATGCGTGCCATGCCGCTCACCATCTGGCCATTCGCGGTGCGTACCTGCGTCACCTGGCCCTCATTCGCATTGTTCAGCGCACGCGCCTCGGTCGATATCTTGAAGCCGGGTCCGGAAGCGACCACCCGGACTTGCTGGCCTTGCTGGATCGCCAGCTGATTGCGCAGGGTATCCTGACGCAGCGGCGCGCCGGGCGGCAGCGAAATCGAGAGCGTGCGCCCGACTGCCTGCGACGGGTCGGTAATGATACCAGCCGGAAGCGTGGTCAGTTCGCCCTGTACCTTGACGATGTCATCCGGGCCGATGGTTTGTCCCTGCGCCAGCGGCGCCGCGGTGACGATGTACTCGGCTTGCACCCCGACGGTCGCGGCCAGATAGATATTCCACGCGGAAGGCGCGTTGCAGCGTACGCCGACCGTGGTTCTGCCCCATGCGCGGCTGCCGGATGGCAGATAGGCCTCGAGAGCCGCGCAGGCGGGCAGCTTGCGCCGCGCATCGATGGCGCCGACGATGACGCTCGCCTTGCCGCCCATGCCAGCCGACTGCGCCTGCAGGAACTGCTCGACGGTCGCGCGGATCTGCGCGTGATCCTGATGCGAGCCCGGCTGCTGCGCATTTGCCTGCAGCGAAAAAAGGCTGAGCAAAACGGCAAGCACCCACACCACGAATCCGGTGCGCGCGGAGATGATCCGGGGTGGAGAAACATGGCGTAACCTGGTCGGGCGTAACTGTTTCATGGTGTCGGCTGCGTTAAATGCTGGAAAAGGCCCGATTCGACGGAGTCGAGGCCGCAGCATATGGTACGTCCGACGCCGGACCGCAAAGCGGCGAATAGGGCGCGTTTCTTCAGTCTTATTGCGCGATGGCATTTTATTTAGCCTCCGTATGATCGACGCTACACAAATCCCATCGGTACGGAGATGCAATGATCGGAAAACTCGACGAGACGTTTCGCTTCCATGAAACCGCACTGAGCCTGCGTTCGCAGCGCCAGCAGCTGCTGGCATCGAATATCGCGAACGCGGATACCCCGAATTACAAGGCGCGCGATGTCGATTTCAGCAAGGCCCTGCAGACCGCCATCGCCGGCGGCGCGCCGGCCGCGAGCGCGATGACCAAGACCGCCGCCGCGCATCTTTCCGCGCCGGGCCTGCCGACCATTGGCGGCGTTCAGGCGCAGTACCGCGGCACGATACAGGGCAGCGTCGACGGCAATACGGTCGACATGGACGTCGAGCGCAACCAGTTCACCGACAACGCACTGCGCTATGAAGCGGGAATCACCATGCTGTCGCACCAGATCAGAAGCCTGATGACCGCGATTCAGGGGCAATAAGAAGAACAGGGAGAACCATCATGTCGTTATTCAATATATTCAATGTCGCCGGGTCCGCGATGAGCGCGCAGGGCCAGCGCCTGAACGTCGTGTCGAGCAACATCGCCAACGCCGACAGCACCAGCAGCGCCGATGGCAAGACCTACCGCGCCAAGCAGGTGGTGTTCACCGCGGTTCCCTCGGCCAACAGCACCGCCACCGGGGTCAGGGTGCAGCAGGTGGTGGAGGACAACTCGCCGCTGAAGATGGTGCACGACCCGAAGCATCCGAACGCCGACGAAAACGGCTATGTCGCCATGCCGAACGTGAACGTGGTCGAAGAGATGGTCAACATGATCTCCGCTTCGCGTTCGTACCAGACCAATGCGGAAACCATGAACACTGCGAAGAACATGCTGCTCAAGACGCTGACCCTGGGTCAGTAAGCCGCCACGAGGAATCGACATGACTACCATCAACCAGGCCACCGCGTCGCAGGGCGTACTCGACGCGATGAAAAACACCAAGACCGACAAGACGGTCGCGGAAGAGGCGCAGGACCGCTTCATGACGCTGCTGGTGACGCAGATGAAGAACCAGGACCCGCTGAATCCGCTCGATAACGCGCAGGTCACCAGCCAGCTGGCCCAGCTGTCGACCGTGACCGGCATCGAAAAGATGAACACCACGCTGCAGGCGCTGATCAGCAGCCAGCAGGCGAGCCAGTCGGTGCAGGCGGCAAGCATGATCGGCCACGGCGTGCTGGTGCCGGGCACCGATCTCGCGCTGACCGGCGGCAAGGCGATTTTCGGCGTCGAACTCAGCGCGCCGGTCGATGAAGTGACGGTGACGATACGCGACAAATCGGGCAACCCGGTGCACACCATGAAGCTCGACAAGCCGCAAGCCGGCACGCTGCCGCTGAGCTGGGATGGCAAGAACGGCGACGGCGCGACCGTCGCCGACGGCAAGTATGTCGTCGAAGTGGCGGCCAAGGCGGGCGGCCAGAAGAGCGACGCGGCGGCGGCGCTGACGTTCGGCCAGGTGCTGAGCGTATCGACCGGCGCCCAGGGAGTGAAGATCAACATACCAAGCGCGGGCGCGGTCAATCTGGCCGAGGTCAGGCAGATCCTGTAACCGTC
>JAQGLQ010000420.1 GCA_028292785.1 Noviherbaspirillum sp.
TGTCCGACAAGGCATGCGGCCCAGCTTGTTCTATTCGAAGTCTATAACTCATCGGAAACCCGGTGCAATCCCTGTTCTGCATAAGGCAAATTATCTTTCCTTATAGCCGGCTGGAGCGTGACGCCCCAATTCAACATGAAGCGTCCGATACATCGGCAATTTATTAATTAGGAAAATATTTATAAGGCATGCAGATGGAACCGGATATCTGTTAATTTCCTCCTCCAGGAGGAACAGGCAATGTCCGTCAAAATATCGTTGGAGAACATGTCCGCTACTGAGCACCTCTGGATGCCATTCACGGCAAACCGGCAATTCAAGGCGAAACCGCGCATGCTCGTCTCGGCATCGGGCATGCATTACACCGGCGATGATGGCCGCCAGATTCTCGACGGCACCGCCGGGCTGTGGTGCGTCAATGCCGGACATGGCCATCCCGGAATCATCGAGGCGATCGCAAAGCAGGCGGCGACCATGGACTATGCGCCCTTGTTTCAGATGGGGCATCCCCTGGCATTCGATGCGGCCAGCGCCCTGGCGGCGATCGCGCCGCAAGGCTTGAACCGCGTCTTCTTCTGCAACGACGGCTCGGAAGGCGTCGATACCGCGTTAAAGATCGCCCTCGCCTACCACCGCGTGCGCGGCGATTCGCTGAGGACCAGACTGATCGGGCGCGAGCGCGGCTATCACGGGGTCGGCTTCGGCGGCATCTCGGTCGGCGGCATCGCCGGCAATCGCAAGCACTTCGGGCCGGGATTGCCGGGAACGGACCATATGCGCCATCCGCTCGATATCGCGCGCAACGCATTCTCGCGCGGACTGCCCGACCATGGCGCGGAACTGGTCGACGAACTCGAGCAGCGCCTGACTGCCCTGCATGACCCCTCCACCATCGCGGCGGTGATCGTCGAACCGGTTCAGGGCTCGACCGGCGTCATCCTTCCGCCCAAGGGCTATCTGCAAAAACTGCGGGCAATGTGCGACAGGCACGGCATCCTGCTCATCTTCGATGAGGTCATCACCGGCTTCGGCCGGCTTGGTGCTCCTTTTGCGGCGGATTTCTTCGGCGTGACGCCCGACATGATCATCTGCGCAAAAGGCTTGACCAATGCGGCCGTACCCATGGGCGCGGTGATCGTACGGCAGGCGATCCATGATGCTTTCATGGATGCGGCGCCCGAGAACACCATCGAGTTTTTTCACGGATACACCTATTCCGGACATCCGCTCGCATGCGCCGCGATGCTTGCCACGATGAATGTCTACCGGACGGAGGGCTTGTTTGATCGGGCCGCGCGCATGGCGCCATATTTTGAAGAAGCCGCGCATGGTCTGAAGGGGTTGCCGTATGTAAAGGACGTGCGCAATCTCGGGCTGGTATGCGGTATCGAGCTGGAGAGCGTACCCGGCAAAGCGACTGCGCGGGCATTCGATGTCTTCCTGAAATGTTTCTGGGATAAGAATGTGTTGATTCGCACGACGGGCGACATCATTGCATTGTCGCCACCGCTCATCATCGATAAATCGCAGGTGGATGAATTGTTCGGTTCGATCGCCGACGTGCTCAAGAGCCAAAAGGCTATTCCTGACATCGCCGCCGTGACTGCCTGACTGGACCCAAAAGAAAAGCCGCCGGATCATCCATCGATCGGGCGGCTTTGTCGCAGCTGTTTGCGAATTATGCGGCGTCGCGCGATGCCTTTTTACGCTCGTGCTCTTTCAGGAAACGCTTGCGAAGGCGGATGCTCTTCGGCGTGATTTCCACCAGTTCATCGTCGGCAATGAATTCAACCGCATATTCCAGCGACAGCTGAACCGGCGGCACCAGGCGCACCGCTTCGTCGGTTCCGGACGCACGAACGTTGGTCAGCTGCTTGCCCTTGATCGGATTGACGACCAGGTCGTTGTCGCGCGAATGAATGCCGATGATCATGCCTTCGTACACCGGGTCGTTGTGGACCACGAACATGCGGCCGCGATCCTGCAGCTTCCAGATGGCATAGGCGACCGCATTGCCGTCGTCCTGGGAAATGAGCACACCATTGCGGCGTCCGCCCATTTCACCCTTGGATGCATCGACCGGCGCATACTCGTCGAAAATATGGCTCATCAGTCCGGTACCGCGGGTCAGCGTCATGAATTCGCTCTGGAAACCGATCAGGCCGCGCGCGGGGATACGGTATTCGAGACGCACGCGTCCCTTGCCGTCCGGCTGCATATCCTGCAGGTCGCCGCGGCGGCGGCCGAGTTCCTCCATCACCGCGCCCTGGTTGGCTTCTTCCACATCCACTGAAAGCATTTCATACGGCTCGTGACGCACGCCGTCGATCATCTTGAACACGACGCGCGGGCGCGAAACCGCCAGCTCGAAGCCTTCGCGACGCATATTTTCGATCAGGATGGTGAGGTGCAATTCACCGCGCCCCGAGACTTCAAAGGTCGTGTCGTCGCCGGTATCGGTAACGCGCAATGCGACGTTGGATTTCAGCTCCCGCTCGAGACGGTCGCGGATCTGGCGACTGGTGACGAACTTTCCTTCACGTCCGGCCAGCGGCGAATTGTTGACCATGAAATTCATGTTCAGCGTCGGTTCGTCGACCTTCAGCATCGGCAATGCATCGGGGTGATCGACCGCGCATACGGTGGTGCCGATGCCGAGTTCATCGATGCCGTTGATCAGCACGATGTCGCCGGCCACCGCTTCATCGACCAGCACGCGGTCCAGTCCTTTGAAGTTCAGCACCTGGTTGATGCGCGCCTTGCGCGGCGTGCCCTCGGGGCCGTCCATGATGACCACGTCCTGCAGAGCCCGGGCGCGGCCACGCGTAATGCGGCCGATTCCGATCTTGCCGACATACGAGCTGTAATCGAGCGAAGAGATCTGCAACTGGAGCGGGCCGTCCGGATCATCGTCACGCACGGGAACGTGCTGCAATATGGCATCGAACAATGGCGTCATGTCGCCGCTGCGCGCCTCGGGGTCAAGGCCGGCGTAGCCATTCAGTGCCGATGCATATACCACCGGGAAATCCAGCTGTTCATCATTCGCGCCAAGTTTGTCGAACAATTCGAATGTCTGATTCACCACCCATTCGGTGCGCGCGCTGGGACGGTCGACCTTGTTGACAACGACGATAGGCTTGAGGCCGAGGGCCAGCGCCTTGCGTGTCACGAAACGGGTCTGGGGCATGGGGCCGTCGACCGCATCGACCAGCAGCAAAACGCTATCGACCATCGACAATACACGCTCGACTTCACCGCCGAAATCGGCATGGCCCGGGGTGTCGACGATGTTGATGTGCGTGCCTTCGTATTCGACCGCGCAATTCTTCGCAAGAATCGTGATGCCACGTTCCTTTTCGAGATCGTTGGAATCCATCACCCGCGCTTCGACCTGCTGGTTTTCACGGAAGGTGCCGGACTGGCGCAGCAGTTGGTCAACCAGCGTGGTTTTGCCGTGATCAACGTGGGCAATGATTGCAATATTACGCATGGCGCGTTTGATATTCGACATGATGAGTACGACCCGAGTGAGCGCCGCGTGGCGGCGGGGCTGGG
>JAQGLQ010000457.1 GCA_028292785.1 Noviherbaspirillum sp.
CGATGCGCCGGCGGCCTACCGCGGCCTGGACCGCTTCGAGGCGCGCAAGAAGATCGTCGCCGACCTGGATACGCTCGGCCTGCTGGAGCAGGTCAAGCCGCACAAGCTGATGGTGCCGCGCGGCGACCGTACCGGCGTCGTCATCGAGCCGATGCTGACCGACCAGTGGTTTGTCGCCATGACCAAGCCGGCGCCGGAGGGCACTTTCAATCCGGGCAAATCGATCACCGAAGTGGCGCTGGAAAAAGTCGCGAACGGCGAAATCAAGTTCGTGCCGGAGAACTGGAGCACGACCTACAACCAGTGGCTGGGTAACATCCAGGACTGGTGCATTTCGCGCCAGCTGTGGTGGGGCCACCGCATCCCGGCCTGGTTCGACGAAGCCGGCAACATCATCGTCGCGCGCGACGAAGATGAAGCCAAAGCGAAAGCTGCCGCCCAAGGCATCAGCGGCGAATTGCGCCGCGACGAAGACGTATTGGACACCTGGTTCTCCTCGGCCCTGGTGCCGTTTTCGACCATGGGCTGGCCTTCAGCAACGCCGGACATGAAGATGTTCCTGCCGTCGTCGGTGCTGGTGACCGGCTTCGACATCATCTTCTTCTGGGTCGCCCGTATGGTGATGATGACCAGCCACTTAACCGGCCAGGTGCCGTTCGACACCGTCTATGTGCACGGCCTCGTGCGCGACGCCAGCGGCCAGAAGATGTCGAAGTCGAAAGGCAACACGCTCGATCCGATCGACCTGATCGACGGCGTCGACGTCGAAGCGCTGGTGGCCAAGCGCACCACCGGCCTGATGAATCCGAAGCAGGCGGAAAGCATCGCGAAGGCGACGCGCAAGGAATTCCCGAACGGCATCCCGGCCTTCGGCACCGACGCCCTGCGCTTCACCATGGCGAGCTATGCCTCGCTCGGGCGCAACATCAACTTCGACCTCGGCCGCTGCGAAGGCTATCGCAACTTCTGCAACAAGCTGTGGAACGCGACGCGCTTCGTGCTGATGAATACCGAAGGCAAGGACTGCGGCTTCGTCGGACATGTGCCCGGCATCTGCGATACCGGCCATCTCGATTTCTCGCAGGCCGACCGCTGGATCGTGTCGCTGCTCCAGCGCACGGAAGCCGAAGTGGAAAAAGGTTTCGCCGAATACCGTTTCGACAATATCGGTTCGGCAGTCTACAAATTCATCTGGGACGAGTACTGCGACTGGTATCTGGAAGTCGCAAAGGTGCAGATCCAGAACGGCACCGAGGCGCAGCAGCGCGCCACCCGGCGCACGCTGCTGCGCGTGCTGGAAACCGTGCTGCGGCTCGCGCATCCGGTGATCCCGTTCATCACGGAAGAGCTATGGCAAACCGTCGCTCCGATGACTGGCCTGGCCCTCGATCCGGCCGGTGATTCCATCATGCGCCAGCCTTATCCGGCGGCGAATCCCGACAAGCTCGACGAGCGCTCCGAGGCATGGATGGCGCAACTGAAATCGCTGACCGACGCCACCCGCAACCTGCGCGGCGAGATGCAGCTGTCGCCCGCGCTGCGCGTTCCACTGATCATGGAAGCGGCGAACGCCGCCGAGAAGGCGCAGCTGCAGTCGTTCGCGCCTTATCTGCAGGCGCTCGCCAAGCTGTCGGAAGTCCAGGTCATCGACAAGCTGCCTGAATCGCCGGCGCCGGTATCCATCGTCGGCACGGCGAAGCTGATGCTGAAAGTGGAGATCGACATCGCCGCCGAACGCGAACGCCTGTCGAAGGAGATCGCGCGCCTCGAAAACGAGATCACGAAAGCCAATGCCAAGCTCGGCAATGAGAGCTTCGTGGCGCGTGCCCCGGCGCAGGTGGTGGCGCAGGAAAAGGAACGTCTCGCCAGCTTCAGCGCCACGCTGGACAAGTTGCGGGAACAGTTCGCGAAGCTGGAAAAGGCCTGAACGCGGCTTATTGCAGGGTGGACACGCCGTTGTGCCCGCCCTGCAATGTGATGCAATCCGCCAAGGTGACTACACGAAAGAAATCGTCAGCCCGGACAGCGATACGCCGGAAAACGCAGAGGCCCAGGTCTCGCCCGGCGCGATCGGGCAGACATCCGTCCAGGTGCCGGTGGTGACGATCTCGCCCGCCTGCAACGGCGGAAACTGCGGCTGCGTCTTCAATAGTTCATGCAGATGCCATAGCGCATGGACGGGGCTGCCAAGAACATCGCTGCCGAAACCGGCGGAACGCAGTTCATCGCCGCAAGACAACGACAGGCTGGCGTTGGCCAGTACCTCGCCAAGATTGCGGCGGGTCGCCGACGACAACACCTTGGGCTCGCCGACAATGAGCGAACCGTGCAATCCGAACGCGGCGATGGAATCCGCCATTTCGAATTTCCAGTCGGGAAACGGGCAGGTCACGATTTCGAAGGCATGCGCCATCCACTCGATGCACTCAGCCAGCTCCTCGACGGTCGCGTCCTTCGACGGCGTCGTGGCGAGCTTGAAAACAAGCTCCGGCCCAAGCCGCGGCTGCAGCGCCCCTTTCAGGCTCTGGATGCCACGATTGTCCTCCGTGAAGCGGATCGTCGACTCGAACATCGGTGTCCAGATCGGCGTGCTGATCGGCTCTGTCACGCCATAGTGCGTCCATATCTTGCGATTCGTGAATCCGATCTTGCGGCCCGCCATGACTTCGCCCTGGGCGATGCGTACGTCGAGCATGCTCTTGACAATGTCATAAGCATCGGCAATGGTCAGCGTGGCGCTGGCCGATAGCGGGGGAATCAGGCGCGACGTGGCCCTGGCCTCAAGCAATTGAGATGCGTAACGATTGGCTTGAGTGGACATGAGCATGGCGGATGTGAGCGTAAGTGAAATGGGAGGTGTACCGCTTTCCATGCGGCTACGTAGCTACTCTACGCAGGCGAGGTGACTGGTAGTTGCGTGTGCGCAAAAACGCATCGCGCTACTCCTCTCGGCAACAATTATAGAATCAAGTTCAACGATTTTTGATAAAAAATCTATGACCTTGGGTTATTTGCCCCAAGAAACGCTATTGTCGAAGGAAAGTTGCAGCGGGTCATCCATGTCCATGCCGCCGCAGATGCCCGTCGAGGGCGCTGGCGAAAGCATGACGATCGTTTTGACTGAAAGGCGGCGGACCGCCGGTTTCGATACCGGAAGTACGCAGCTGGTCCATGAAATCGCGCATGGTCAGGTACTCGCGGATATTGTCTTTTGTATAAAAATCGCCGCGTGGATTGAGCGCGAATCCGCCTTTTTCAATCACCTCCGCTGCCAAGGGGATATCGCCGGTTATCACCAGGTCGCCCGCCCGCGTCAGGAGAACGATTTCCTTGTCGGCCACATCGAAACCGGCCGGCACCTGCAGCGACTTGATGAATCGGGACGGCGGAGTGCGCAGCAGTTTGTTGGCGACCAGCGTTACCTGTATCTCCATCCGGTCGGCAACCCGGAACAGGATCTCCTTGATCGGACCGGGGCAGGCGTCGGCATCGACCAATATCTGCATAACCTGCGTCAAGCCTGCGGCAGATTCCACAGGTCGCCATTCGGCCCTGTGCGCGGCGCGGTAACGCCGAAATGCGCATACGCGGCCGGCGTGGCGATGCGGCCGCGCGGCGTGCGTTGCAGATAACCTTGCTGGATGAGATACGGCTCGAGCACATCTTCGATGGTGTCGCGTTCTTCGCCGATCGCGGCCGCCAGATTGTCCAGGCCGACCGGACCGCCGCCGAACTTGAACAGCACTGCTTCGAGCAGCTTGCGGTCCATCACGTCGAAACCGACCGGATCGACGTCGAGCATGACGAGGGCGGCGTCGGCAATCGGCTTGGTGATCTCGCCGTTGCCCTTGACCTCGGCATAATCGCGCACCCGGCGCAGCAGACGATTGGCGATCCGCGGCGTCCCCCTGCTGCGCTTGGCGATTTCCATGGCGCCTTCCTGCACGATGGGCGCGTTCAGCAGCGAGGCGCTACGCGTAATGATGCGCGCGAGTTCCTCCGGCGTGTAAAACTCGAGCCGGGCGACGATGCCGAAACGGTCTCGCAGGGGATTGGTCAGCATGCCGGCGCGCGTGGTGGCACCCACCAGCGTGAAAGGATGCAGGTCGAGCCGCACCGAACGCGCGGCCGGACCTTCGCCGATCATGATGTCGATCTGGTAATCCTCGAGCGCCGGATAAAGGATTTCCTCGACCACGGGCGACAGGCGATGGATCTCGTCGATGAACAGCACATCGTTGGGCTCGAGATTCGTGAGAAGCGCGGCGAGGTCGCCGGCCCGCTCGAGAACCGGGCCGGACGTCTGCCGCAGATTGACGCCCATCTCGCGCGCGATGATATGCGCCAGCGTGGTCTTGCCCAGCCCAGGCGGACCGAACAGCAAGGTATGGTCCAATGCTTCGTGCCGCTGGCGCGCGGCGGTGATGAATATCTCGAGTTGCGAATGAATTTTTTCCTGCCCGACATACTCGTCGAGCTGCTTCGGTCGCAGCGCGCGCTCGATCGCCTCCTCATTGGGCGAGACCGGGGTGGCCGCGATGATGCGCTGTTCAGTCAAATTGTCTGTCTGGATACTCATGAACCTGTTCCCTTCATTGACGCTCGTTCATGCTAGGCCTTGGACAGCGCCTTGAGCGCGAGCTTGATTCCCTCCGATACGCCTGTGCCGGCCGGAACCTGCTTGAGCGCGAGCATCGCCTCCTTCTCGGAGTAGCCCAGCGCCACCAGCGCATTCGATATATCCACGGTCGCGTCGGTATGGACAATACCCCCGACTGTGCCGAGATCCGCGCCCAGCTTGCCTTTCAGTTCCAGCAACAGGCGCTCCGCGGTTTTTTTGCCGATCCCCGGCACCCTCGTCAGGCGTCCAGCTTCCTGCAAGGTGATCGCCTGCGACAGGTCGGCCACCGACATCCCCGATAGAATCGACAATGCCGTACGCGCGCCCACGCCTGAGATCTTGATGAGCTGCTTGAACACAGTGCGTTCTTCGGCGGTGCCGAATCCGTACAGCAAGTGAGCGTCTTCGCGCACGGCCATATGCGTGAGCAACACTATTTTTTCGCCGGTTCCCGGCAGGTTGTAAAAAGTGCTCATCGGCACATCCACTTCATAACCGACGCCGTTGCAATCGACCAGCAATTGCGGCGGATTTTTTTCTAGCAATATTCCCGAAAGGCGACCGATCATAGCGACATGGCTTTAAAAAGTTAGATGCATCATACAGGACCGTGATGGCGCACAGCCGCTGCCCGGCACTGCGAGCCGCTGATATTACATGGAATTTTTTTCCTGAAATTCAACTCCAATAAAGCTGATGGCCGGTCGACATACCAAATTCATACGGAAGCAAAGTTTGCTGCGCGTCCCGTCGCGCGTGGGACTGCTGCTGGGAATACTGTGGGCGCTGCCGCTGACGCTGTTCGGAGCGCTGCTCGCGCTGCCAGTCCTTGCCATGCGTGGAAAATTGCAGGTGATACGCGAACCCGGCGCCGCGCTGCTGGTATCCGGTCATGTCGCCGATTACCTGCTCAGCAGGCATCCCTATGGAGCAATGGCCGCGATGGCGCTGGGGCATATCATCATCGCCGATCGCCGCAGCCTGTCGTCGCGCATTATCATTCATGAACTGGCTCATGTGCGTCAGGCGATGCATTGGGGAATTATCTTTCCGTTCGCTTATCTTGCGTCGAGCGCATGGGCAAGGATGCGTGGGCAGGATGCTTATTGGCACAACCGCTTCGAGATTGCGGCGCGTGAGGCTGAGAAGCATTTTTGACTGCCATGCTCGTTCACTCCCAGGGGGAGCAAACTGTTCTTCAAGCGCGCCTATCCTTTTAACCCACCAAACGTCCGCGGCGCACGCGCAACCCTTTCTTCGCCAAAGCCGGCGCGATGGCTCCCAGCATGCTGAGCGCTTCTCCGCTATGCGCATGGCAGATGGCCACGCCCAGCGCATCCGCCGCATCGGTGCTCGGCATGCCCGACAGCAGCAGCAGGCGCTGGACCATATCCTGCACCTGCTGTTTCTGCGCCTTGCCGTGCCCGACCACCGCCTGCTTGATCTGCAGCGCGGTGTATTCGGCCACCGCCAGCTCGGCGCTGACCAGCGAGCAGATCGCCGCGCCGCGCGCCTGCCCCAGCAACAGGGTGGATTGCGGATTCACGTTGACGAACACTTTCTCGATCGCCGCGCAATCGGGCGAGTAGGTGCGGATGATCTCGGAAACCCCGGAGAGTATCGTCTTCAGCCGCTGCGGCAGATCGGCATCGGGCGTCTTGATGGTGCCCGATGCGATATAGGTCAGCTTGGCGCCATTCTTGTGAATCACGCCGAAACCGGTGGTACGGAGGCCGGGATCGATCCCCAGGATTTTCATATCAGTGACGGAAATGCCGCGTGCCGGTCAGCAGCATCACGACGCCGCGCTCGTCGGCGGCATCGATGACTTCCTGATCGCGCATCGAGCCGCCCGGCTGGATCACGCAGGTCGCGCCGGCATCGACCACCACGTCGAGCCCGTCGCGGAACGGGAAGAACGCGTCGGATGCCACCGCGGAACCCGCCAGCGACAGGCCGGCGTTCTGCGCCTTGATCGATGCGATGCGCGCCGAGTCGACGCGGCTCATCTGACCGGCGCCGACGCCGAGCGTCATGCCGTTGGCGCAGAACACGATCGCATTCGA
>JAQGLQ010000479.1 GCA_028292785.1 Noviherbaspirillum sp.
ACATTGCTGAATTCCAGAATCGTCTCTCTCATCATCTTCCTTTGTATTCGTCTCTTGTGTCTGTCTGTTGTATCGGCCGGCCGTCATGGCCTCTTTTTCCTCACGCGGATCAGGAATCAGGAAGTAGGAATCCAGCCGGCTCGCCGCCGTCCCGTTCCTGCCTTCCTATGCTTCTTCTCCGGTCAGCTTGCAGTAGTAACGCCAGAGCGCCGGCGGACGGGCATCCTCCGCGTCACGGGTCTGCTTTTTCTTCGATGCCGACAGCAGTTGCTCGATCTCCTCTTCGGGAATCGTCTGAGGATTGCCGAGAAGCTGTGCGCGGTAATTCATTTCGGCGAGGTCGTTCAGGCGGATCGCCGTGAGGGTGGCTTCCTCGATGCTGGGCCCGCAGGTAGTGATGCCGTGGCCGCGCATCAGGCAGGCGTGCTTGCCCATTATTTCGGCGAGTTCCTTGCCCAGCGCGTCGTTCGACACCAGCACGCTGCGCGGAAAAGTGGGAATGCCCTCCATCAGGAGACGCAGGCCGGTGGGGTCATACGCGCCGTACAGCGGCTGCAACGGTTTGTCGCAGATGGTGAACAGCACCGCTGTCGCCGGATGGGCGTGTACCACGCTGCCCACTTCCGGCCGGGTGCGATAGATCCAGGTATGGATGAAGACTTCCTGGGGCGCGTCGAGATCGGGCGCGCCGTCGAGCTTCCTGCCGTCGAGGTCGACCAGGATCACATCCTCGGCGCTGGTGAAGCGGACGCCGGTTTCGCCAGGACCGCGGGCGCGGATCAGCAAGGTATCGGTGCCGGGCACGCGGGCGCTGATGTGTCCCGTGGTCCCTTTGGTCAGCTCAAGCGTGCCGAGTACCCGGCAGGCTTTCGCCACTCTTTCCCGCAGTGCCTGCATGTCGCTCATGTGGTTCCATCCTTCTTCCCGTTATACGGCGATGCCGCTGAACCTCATTCCCAGTAGGCGAAGCCCATTCCGCAACCGACGCCGTCGGCATTGCGGTAGCACGGAACGTAATCGACAATCGTGCCGCCGCGATTCATGGCGCCGGCGACCAGGACCCAGTTCCTGATTTCGGAAGTTCCCTCCACCAGCCGGGCGCTGTCCATCGAGCGGAAATAATCCGCATCGTTGGTCTCGACCGCGCGCAGGAAGGCCCGGTCGTATTCTTCATCGATGACGGTATGCGCCAGGCCTCCGGAGCCGATCAGCGTCACTTTTAGATCGCCCGGCATCGCTTCGATGACGCGGCGCAGGGCAACGCCGAAGTCGAAGCACCGCTTCGCGTTGGGAGCAGGCGGGTAATAGGTATTGACCATCACGGGCACGACCGGAAACCTCTTTTCCGGGTCGAGGACTTTGAGGACTCGTCCGAACGCATGGCCCAGTCCGCTTTCGTCGCGCGTGAACTGCGACCATGCGGGATCGAATCCGTGGTCCATGAGTCCTTCCAGGATGGCCTTGGCGGCAGTGGCGCGGACCTTGTAACGCTCGGTCTCGGGCGGCGTGCCGAAATAAAGGAAGTGCTGCGTCGCGTTGACTTCCTCGCCGGTGTAGATGACGAACGGCGGCATGTTGTCGTCGAGCAGATTCTCATGCTGGTCGTCGCCGGCCACAATGATCAGGTCGGGCGACCAGGCGGCCAGGCGCCGCCGCAGGTCGGCGATCGCCTCGTTGCAGCGCCGCTTCTTCGCCAGCTTCGACTCCATGGTCAGTTCCTGCTCGATGTCCGGCTTGGGATGGAACGGACCCTTGATCCGGGTGGGCAGTTCATGCCACCGTTCCGCCGGCGCCAGCAACTGTGGCGCATGCGACATCGCGATACTGCTGATCAGCGTGGACAACTGACGCTCCTTTTCTGTTATCGATGCTCTTGCATGACGGCCGCGCGGCATCGCCTGGCCTGGATTCCGCCTGCCTCAGACTCCGTTCACGGCAGGCGTCGGGGCATCCGCTTTTGCGTCGGCGCCGGCCGTGCTGTAAGGCGGCCGCTCCTTCCATGCCTGTCGGATATCGACCGACTTGGGTATGACTTCCGACACCACGACGATGTTGTTGACGTCGGCCAGCTTTTCGTCGCGGATGACATGGAGCGGATCGCGCTGTTCGCGCACATCGGCGATCGCATCGAGCAGCAGGCGGCGCGCTGCGACGATGCATTTGTCGCTCGATCCGAGGAACTCCCTGCTCCTGTCGAAGATGGGGCCCTGCGATTCGGTGGCGAAGCTGTCGTGCACCAGGAAGGAATCGCCCATGCCGTTGAAGTTGTCGGTCTTCATGGCGGCGCGGTCCTGCAGATACCGGTTCGAAAGATTGCGGACCTTGCTTCGGTCGGGCAGCAGTTCGGTCTCCAGCTCGGCGATGTACTTGGTCTTGTCCAGCGGACGCACCCGGTTATGGGTGATCTCGACGCGCCAGTGGGCGACGTCGTCGATCGGGACATGGAAGAACACCGAATAGCCTTCGCCGATGCGGCCGACGTCGCCGACGATGGCCGCCTTGTTGGGCATGATGAAATTGGTGATGCGCAAATACTGGCGCTGCGCATCCGCTCCGCGCACGCTATAGATGCGCAGGCCGAAATCGGTCCGTTCGGCGGACAGCTCGGGGTTGACCTGCTCCTTGTAGAACTGGTCCGCCGACTTGTCGGAACCCGGCACGCTGCGGGTATCTTTTTTCGCGATCGGCCGATGCAGGTACGACAGGTGCGCGGGATCGACTTCGCCCTCCAGACCCTGCAGATAATTGCAGTCCATGCGGACCATCGACACGAAGCGATGCTCGTCGTCCGCTTCGAGGAACTCGTATTTCGGGAAAACCGGCGGCTTGCCCTTCCCCAGATACGCGAATATCAGCCCGCCGCGCTCGACGCAAGGATACGCCGCATGATGGACCTCGGTCTTGTATTTCGCCGCGATCGCCGGCGACTCCGCCGGCATGTCCAGGCACCGGCCCTGGATGTCGAACAGCCATCCGTGATAGAGGCAGCGCAGGCCGCCGTCCTCGATGCGGCCGAAGCTCAGGTCCGCGCCGCGATGCGGGCATTGCCGTCCCATCAGTCCGATGCGTCCCTGCTCGTCGCGCCACAGCACCAGGTCTTCCCCCAGTATCCTGACCGGCGCGGGCGCGCAGTCGGGCGGGAAATCGGCGGCCAGCGCAACCGGCTGCCAGTAGCTGCGCATCATCTCCCCGCCGGGCGTGCCCGGTCCCGTACGCACCAACAGCTCGTTCTCTTGTTGAGACAACATCCTGGATGCTCCTATTTCAGATGCTGAAAATCATTGCCCGTAGGCGCGTCACTAATCCCCGCGTAGTCGCGTCGGCATGGCGCGCCCTCGACGCAAGGGAAGCCTTATTCCGGCTTGGCCCCGGAAAGCTTGACCGCCCGGCCGCGCAGGGCGCTGTCGTGTTTCAGGAATTCCGTGAATTCGGCCGGGCTGCTGCCGACGGGCTGAAAGCCTTTTTGCAGCAGTTCCTTTTCCCGGAACTCCGGATCGCTGATGACCGCGACGATATCCCTGTGGAGCTTGGTCACGATGGCGGCCGGCGTGCCCGCGGGAAGGAATATCCCGAACCAGATGGGCGATTCGACGCCGGGATAGCCGGATTCCGCGAAAGTCGGCACCTTCGGCAGCGCCGGCGAACGGCTCGGGCTGGCAATGGCCAGGGCCTTGAGCTTGCCCTGATTGAGATGATAGGGAGCCGTCGCCGTGCCGACAAAAGCCAGTTCCACCTCGTTGGCCAGCACCGCCTGTTGCGCCGGAGCGATGCCTTTGTAGGGGACCATCGTGAGATCGATGCCGGCGTCGGCCTTGAACAGTTCGCCGGCCAGATGCGCCGTGCTGCCGATGCCGTTCGATGCATAGTTGACCTTGCCCGGATTGCGTTTGGCGTGCTGCACCAGTTCGGCGATGGAGTTCGACGGGAAGGAAGGGTGCGCGACCAGCACGAAATAAGTAGCCAGGACCTGCGTGACCGGAATGAAGTCGCTCGGCTTGTAGGGCACCTTCTGGAACAGGTGCGGCACAATCGACATCGTCTGATCGGTAGCCATCAGCAAGGTGTAGCCGTCGGGAGGCGACTGGGCGCCCTCCACCACGCCGATGGTCCCCGAGCCACCGGGACGATTGACGATGAAGATCTGTTGTCCCCATTTCGCCGAAAGCTGGTTGGCGAGCGCGCGGGAGAAGAGATCGAGACCGGCGGCGGGCGACGAGGGAACGATCATCTTCACCGCCCGAGTAGGATAGTCCTGCGCCACCGCCAGCGCCGCCGCAGCGGACAGGCATGCGGCGCACACTGCGCGAAGCAGGCGTGGTGGCACCATATCGTTCTTCCTCTATATTTTATGTGCCGCACCGGCAGGGACGGTGCGGTGTCTCCGAGGCAAACACTCACGAAGGCCAATATAAGTGGCGCTCCATACCGTGTCAATTAAGTGGACGAATTCGGATAATTACAAATGTGAATACTGGTTCGCCCGATTCGGACTCTCTGCAATTGTTGCAAGTGGGCAGCGATATGGATAGGGAATTGAAGGCGACGCTTAATAGACTGCGCGAAAACTTGCCGTTGAGCGATTGAAAAACGAAGTGTTAAAAAGGCCGCGGTGAGTTTGGCCGGCTATTGTAATGAGGTGAGCTGTCGATGATGGACACTCGCGTCTCAAGCGGCCTGCAGGTGTTTGAAAGTATCTGCAAACACTGCAGGGACA
>JAQGLQ010000506.1 GCA_028292785.1 Noviherbaspirillum sp.
CGCCGGCGAACAGCGCCGCTTCGTCGCCGCCGGTGCCGGCGCGGATCTCTAGATAAATGTTACGTTCGTCATTGGGATCTTTCGGCAGCAGCATTTTCTGCAGATCCGCTTCCATCTGCTCCATGCGGAATTTTGCCGCGGTGATTTCATCCTGCGCCATTTCCTTCATTTCCGGATCGGACACCATTTCCTGTGCGGTTTGCAAGTCCGCGCTCGCATGGCGATAGGACTTGTAAAGGTCGACCAGCGGCCCCAGTTCCGCATGTTCGCGCGTGAGCTTGCGATAAGCGTCCATGTCGGACGTGGCGCCTTCCTGCATTAAAAGATTGTTCAGCTCTTCCAACCGTTCTGTCAGTTGGTCGAGCTTGGAGAGCATTGAGGGTTTCATGGTTTTTCCGGCATTGAATTCGATGACAGGAGAACGACAGATGGCTTGTTCCCCTGGCGCGGAAATCCCGGATGACCGGGCGCGCCGCCAAGGGAGGGGAAGAAGCGTCGCTAGCGCTTGGTGCGGAACAGGTGCGGCAGAAGCGCGGCGAGACGCGCCCGTTCGTCGCCCTTGGCATTATTGAGCGCCTGCTGCGGACCGTGCAGGAATTTCGCGGTCAGTCCCCTGGACAACGCTTCCAGGACCGCGTCGACATCTTCTCCTCTGGCGAGCAGCTTGCGCGCGCGCTCCAGCTCGGCCAGGCGCATCGCTTCGCTGCTTTCGTGCAGGTCCTGGATTACCGGCACCACCGCGCGGCTGTCGATCCAGTGCATGAAGGACTTGACGCGGCTGTCGATGATCGCTTCGGCCTGCGCGACTGCCGCCTGGCGGTTTTCCAGGCCGGTCTGCACCGCTTCGCCGAGGTCATCGACGGTATACAGAAAGACATCGTCGAGCCGGCCAATCTCGGCTTCGATATCGCGGGGCACGGCAAGGTCGACCATGAACATCGGCTTGTGGCGGCGTGCCTTGATCGCGCGTTCGACCATGCCGAGGCCGATGATCGGCAGCGACGATGCGGTCGAGGAAACGACGATATCGAAATTCGCCAGTTGCTGCGGCAGATCCGCCAGCCTGATCGCGTGTCCGTTGAAGCGCTGCGCAAGGACTTCGCCGCGTTCCAGCGTGCGGTTGGCGATTGTCAAGCTTTTCGGATTCTGCGCCGCGAAGTGGGTGGCGCACAGCTCGATCATCTCGCCGGCGCCGATGAACAAGAGGTTCTGCTCCGATATCCTGTCGAAGATCCGCTGCGACATCCTGACCACCGCCGCCGCCATCGAGACGCTGTGAGCGCCGATTTCGGTCGTGCTGCGGACTTCCTTGGCGACCGCGAAGGTCCGCTGGAACATCTGATGCAGGTAGGTTCCGAGTCCGCCGGCTTCTTCCGCCTGGCGTACCGCATCCTTCATCTGGCCGAGAATCTGCGGCTCGCCCAATACCATCGAATCGAGCCCGGATGCGACACGGAATGCGTGGCGCACAGCATTATCCTGCGGCAGCGTGTAGAGATAGGGCCGAAGCTCGGAGTAGGGCAGCTTATGGTACTGCGCGAGGAAATGCGCGGTCGCATCGATCGACGCCTCCACGCCTCCGGCGATATGGCTCGCCGCATAAAGCTCGGTGCGATTGCAGGTCGACAGAATGGCGGCCTCTTCGCTGGAACCGGAAGCAGCGGTGCGGCCGAACCATGCGCGTGCGGCTGCCACCGCCTGACTCAGCTGGTCGGCGGGAAATGCAACCTTCTCGCGAAGCGAAACGGGCGCTGTATTGTGATTGAGGCCAACGGCTAAAAGCTGCATTTCGCTCGTCGATTCCAAATATAAGAAAGCCCTCTATTATAACCTCTTGCTATAACCCGCCGAAACCATGGCAGTGTGCTGACGAGTTCATTGTCGCCGAGCCATACAGGTAAAGTAGCACAAGCTAAAAAAGCCGTGCGACGGCGTTTGCACACCTGCACGCAGGATGATCGCTTGGACCGCTGACGCGCCGATCCTATCCTTGAACAATGCGCGGATGCGGACGCCCGCGTCGGCCATTCTATTTTCACAACTGTTCCAGCCGGTAGCCATAGCTGTAGACCGGGGTAAGCCGAAATCCACGCTCAGGCTTGAGGAAAAGCTTATTCCTGACCCGCGAAACATGCGTATCGACCGTGCGCGACGGTACATCAGCCTCCTGCGACCAGATCTTTTCAAGGATATAAGCGCGCGAAAGCGGGCGCCCGAGATTCTGGAAAAACAGCAAGGCCAGGTTGAATTCTTTCTGCGTGACCTCGACCGGAGCGCCGCCGACGGACAGGCGCATGGCGGACATGTCGAACACATGCTCGCCAAAGCGGATCTGCCTGGCCTCGCTCAATGCAGGAAAGGCGCTGCGAAGCAGGACCTGGACGCGCAACACCAGCTCGCTGCGACGGACAGGCTTGACAATGTAATCGCTCGCTCCGCCGGCCAGCGCGGCCGGGATGACGCTTTCGTCCGCGCGGCCGACGACAAGCAGGATCGGTAACGCATGCGGCAGTTTTTCGCGCACCCAGCTGATCGCCGCCGCGCCGCTGGCGTCGGTCACCCGCCAGTTCACGATCAGCATGTCGCAGGGTTCCGTGCGCAAATGAGCGAGGAGTTGCGGCCCGTCCTCGAAGGTCGCGCACTCGTGGCCTATGCGTGCGAGCGCCTCGCATATTTGCGGGCTCTGGTCTTTGTCGTCATCAAGTAGGGCAATGCGCATGGAATCCGGCATGACAAATGGTCAAGAACGTCGATCTGTTGGCAAAACAAGGCGGGGCGGGCCTGCATGCGCGGACGGCTCGACTCGTGAGCGGCAAATATACAGTAGTCAATGCGGCACCACGACTGATCGACGGGAGGCTATCCGTGTTGCAAAAGTTATATTCACGTGGCTGCGCAACTTCCGGCCCGCTTCACAATCCTATTCATAGGTCGACGCGTAACTCTCTCGCTCGACCAAGACGGCCACGCCCCGCCGGGCGCGATTGGAAGTCAGTGAAAACCGCTCTCATCGAAGGCACCTCGCTCGATGCGTTTGACGAAAACCTGTTGAACGCTCTTGATCTGACGTGCGCTCCTGCCTGGGCTGTCCGCAGTGAAGCCTTTTTAATCGGTGTACTGAATGATCGCGGCGAAATCTACCGCATCGTCGGGGTTCCGGATCTGGAGTCATTCGCGAGTCTGCTGGACCGATTGCGCATGCTCAGATGCCTGGACGCGATCGCCGACGGCG
Organism: Noviherbaspirillum sp.; assembly: GCA_028292785.1. The sequence goes on from JAQGLQ010000506.1 coordinate 3,233, forward strand.
ATGATGCGGAAAATGGGTTCGATACGATCGTCAGCCCGCCCCATCGCAGGACTGAAGATAAGGTAATACCGAGAAAGCAGTCCACCGACAACCACAGGAAACATTGGCATTGAGCATGACCGCCGCATGCTGATCTGAAACCTACCTAATCGACGGGAATATTCTTGAAGACAACACTGATTGAAGGCATGCACCGCGCGCAACGCGATGGAATCCTCCTGCGTACCGTGGAACTGATCGACGATTCAACCGACATCGTCTGGAAGGAAGGCAAGCTGATCGGCCTGCGCAATGAGAATGGCGAGATCTACCGCGCCATCGGCATCGCCGGTACCACCAGATTCATTTATGTGCTCAGGAAGCTGCGTAAGCTGGGCTGCATACGCGAGCTCGCCGACAGCAATGAAACAGACCAGGGATTTCACGCGGTCCTGAGCGTGCCCGACGCTTCCTGAAGTGCGACAAGACGCCATCCGCATGCCGATGGCGCAAGCAGGCCTCCTTGCCTGCTTATTTTTTAAGCAACATCGCCAGTGCTTGCAACACTTCCGGATGCGTTGCCATGCCCAGATGGCTGACGCCGTTCACTTCGATATTGCAATGGTGTTTCGACTCCGGTCCCACGCATGCCTGCCACGCCACGATGCCATCGGTCTGCGAATAAACCGATGTCGATGGAACCGCAGCGTTTGCCTCTTCCGCGACCGGCTTCGCCACTGCGGCCAGATCCGGAAGCTCGCCATTGAGCCGTGCAAAAATATTCATTGCACTGATCGCTTCGGGATTGCCGCCGAACGGCGTTGCCAGGGTAATCACCTGGCGTATCCACTGCGGATGCCTCTTCGCCAGCTCACGGGCGTAAATGCCGCCGAGGCTCCAGCCTATCAATGAGATACGGCGGCGGTCCCGGGCGTAGATGCGTTGCAATTGCTCGCCCAGCAAGCCTATCCATTCAGTGAAGTTGGCGCCCGGTCCGGTATTGACGCCGTGTTCCCAGTCATGCACTTCGTAACCCAGCTGCAAAAGGCGCGTGCGCAATACCGCGGTCGCGGCGCCGCTGACGCCGAGACCTGGAAACACGACAACCGGATGGCCATCGCCGCGCGGAAGCGATTCGAGCGAGCCCGTCAGACCGGCTGCATAGTCGGAGATCGCGCGAAAAGGTTCGAGTGCAAGTAAAAAAGGCGAGGGCGGTTTGAAATCGAGGATATTGATATGTTTCTCCGGAGATGACGTAACGAAGCTTTATAAGAGTATGAACGTAATTCTGATGCACTGCACAATAAGTAGTTCTATCGCGATAAAAACGTGACCGGAATCAAGTGCTTATCAGATGGGGGTTGCCACAGCCACAGACGTACCGACAGTGCTCACTATTGATTGATCTCAAACCGGACCTATTCGTGCGGCTCATGCTGAAGCTCTATCCGCACATGGGCGACATCGAAGAAGCGCCATGTTCAATACGATTCTTGTGCCTACCGACGGATCGCCTGCCTCACTCGCGGCGATTGATGCCGCAGTAAAGCTCGCAAAAGAGCTCGGCAGCAAAATCATCGGCATTTCCGTCGCCGAACCGCATCCGTCCGCACTGCTCTCGGATAGTGATTTTTTTGGCACGACTCACGCCTACAACGCCAAGGCGCATGACCTGGCGCAGGAACACGTGCAGAAAATCGCCGCCGCAGCCGGCGCCCTCCAGGTTCCCTGCGAAACCATCGCCGTCCACTCATTCAAGCCGGACGAAGAAATACTCGACGCCGCTAAAAAATATCATTGCGATCTCATCTTCATGGCCGCGCGCGGACGCAGGGGATGGACCGGATTATTCGTCGGACGCGAGACGCAAAAAGTGCTGGCGCACTCAACCATCCCCGTTCTGGTATACCCTTAGTGCTGAGCTTGCGATGGTCAGAGCTTCAGAGGCTCTGACGTTGTCTAAAACGAAAGCTGCCGGATGCATGATCGCGCGCCGCGCAGCATCACTCCAGCATATGAACAATCAAAGCAAAATCAGACTTAGCGGTCCATTCGAGGTTGTGGATTCATCAGGCCGGATGTGGGAAATCGAGGGCATCCATATATTCGACGAGGGCTATGGAATCATCGATGTCTATGTCGACCTGGCGTCTTCGATGGAGGACGATCCGCTGTACGAAGACACGCTGTTGATCAGCCAGATTATCGCGCGGCTGCGCTCGCTCGGTTATGTCGGTCCGGATTTCGGCCACGCCGATCTCGGCCTGCAGGACGACAAGCTCATCGTGCTCGAGGCACCGGAGGCATTCAATGCTTTCGCCGCGGCCAGGGGATGGAGAAATCTGGCGGAAGGATATGATGACGACAACGACAAGCAGGCTTCATCCGGCGACATCACACTGGATTCCGACTCGCTCGCGGTATTCAAAGGCCTGATGCGAAAGCTGAACGTGAAGTGACGTGACCGTTCAGGCTATTCGCGGCTGGAGCAGAGATCGCTCAGTAACGTCGACGCTGGTTACCTGTCGGCACCGGTCCGCGCTTTTCAAGGTGGCGGAATGTAATGCGTCCCTTGCTTAAATCGTAAGGAGACAACTCGAGGGAGACCTTGTCGCCCGCGAGAATGCGGATATGGTTCTGCCGCATTTTGCCGGACGTGTAGGCGATCAGTTGATGCCCGTTTTCCAGATCAACGCGAAAGCGCGAATCGGGAAGCACCTCGGCAACAAGTCCGCTCATTTCAAGAAGTTCTTCTTTAGCCATGATTATTCCAATATAAAAGGTTGGCGACTGCCGAAACAGTCACTGAAAGGTGTGCTTTACACGGTCTTGCTTGCACGACCGGTTGCAAGGAAAGAGGGCCTGCGAAGAGGCAGGTACGATTTTTTCTCGTCGCCGTCTATGGCCAAATGCAAGAAACGAGAGCGTCGAAGGTGCGCATTTCGCGCACTCGGTCAACACGGTGGTAAATGTTGAAGATTGTCAGCACGCTGAAGTCTTTGACCTGCGTGCAACCGGGAGCTGCTTGGGATTTGGTGCTCGCGCACCAAAGGAGTAAGGGTGGATGCTACTCACGGGATACGCTCATTATACCGTATGCGGTGCATCGGCGCTTATACGGGCATCCCGTGTGTACCATCTCCGCTCGATCTGTCGTCATGAGCGAGATCACGGCGGCAAGTCGGCAACAGAATGCGTCCCTGGTGGAGAGGCCCGCTGATTTCTTGCAGAATTTATGGACAGAGACACTAGGATCCTGGGTGCAGGACCACCTTGGTCCAACCGTGGTCGCGCACGTCGAAGTGCTGGTAGGCGTCCGGCGCCTGCTCCAGTTTCAGCCCATGGGAAACGATGAACGATGGCTTGGCGCGGCCGACGTGGATCAGGTCGCGCAGCTGCCGATTGTA
>JAQGLQ010000508.1 GCA_028292785.1 Noviherbaspirillum sp.
AGCCATTTGTTTTTCTACAGGAATGCATAAAACCTACAAGATCCCGGAATCCGTGCTCGTCGTCATCCATACGGCGCAGCTGGAGGTGCTGTTGATCGAGCGGGCCGACAAGCCCGGCTATTGGCAATCCGTTACCGGATCGAAGGACACGCTCGACGAACCTGTGCTCGCTACCGCCATGCGCGAAGTATGCGAAGAAACCGGAATCGTGATCGGCAGCAATGCAGTACCACTGAATAATCTTCGCGACTGGCAACTTTCCAACGTTTACGAAATCTATCCTGTCTGGCGGCATCGCTATGCGCCGGGAGTGACGACGAATATCGAGCACGTATTCGGCCTGCTGGTGCCGCGCGATATTCCGGTCACGCTCGCGCCGCGCGAACATGTGGCTTGTGCATGGCTGCCGTATAAAAAGGCGGCAAATAAATGTTTTTCGCCGTCGAACGCCGAGGCAATCCTTCAGTTGCCTTGCCTATACGGCGACGGTACCGCGCGTCGGGATAGCCATGCATCCTGATCTCCAGTTGCTTAACCTGAACGCCGTGCAGTTCGGCTCCCGCCGGAAATCGCGGCAGCAAAACGGCATCATGAAACTCCGCATCGCAACCTACAATATTCATAAGGGCGTGACTTCGTTCAGAAGCATGCCACGCATACACGCTTTAAAGCAGGCACTCGCTTCTCTCGAGGCCGACATCATGTTTCTTCAGGAGGTACAGGGCCGCCACGACCGGCATGCCACGCGTCATGCGGCCCACTGGCCGCAACAGGCCCAGCATCTGTTTCTGGCCGGCGAATCCCACGATTGCGCCTATGGCATGAACGCGGTATATGATCACGGACACCATGGCAATGCACTGCTGAGTTCTTGTCCGATTGTTTCTTCGCGTAACCAGGATGTCTCCGATCACGCCTATGAGGCACGCGGCATATTACATTGCGTGGTACAGACGCCCCAATGCAATGTGCACTGTTATGTGGTGCACCTCGGGCTGTTCGCGGGAAGCAGGAAACGGCAGACGGAAGCGCTGATCGACGCGGTCACCACGTCGGCGCCGCCGGATGCGCCGGTGATCATCGCGGGCGATTTCAACGACTGGACCAATCAGCTCAGCGATGTATTGCGCAAGAGACTTGGCGTGACCGAGGTGTTCGATCAAAAAATGACTACCAGCGGCGTGGCAGCGTATCTGCGGCGCCTCAGCGGACGCGCCACGAAATTGCATCCGGCGCGTACATTTCCAGCCGCACTGCCGTGGTTGCGGCTGGATCGCATTTACGTGCGCGGCTTCGAGGTCGAGTCGGCCGAGGTATTGCGCGGCCCGATATGGGCCAAGCTGTCCGACCACGCGCCTATCGTTGCGAATCTGAAATTGAGATAACCGGACCCGCACGCGACACGCGGGCTCTCCGACGGAGCGGAATGAAAAACAATAAAGCATTCAACACGGTTCGGCAGTTCGTATGCGCTCGGTAAAGTTTTCCGCGCATAACCAGGTCACCCTTCTCCACAACGGCGCCGAGTATTTCCCGGCTCTGATCGCCGCGCTGGACGCCGCGAAATTCGAAGTCTATCTCGAGACCTACATCTTCGCGGCCGATCAGACCGCCGATCAGGTCAAGGCCGCATTGATCCGGGCCGCCGGCCGCGGGGTCAAGGTCAATGTGGTTACCGACTGGCTGGGCACGGGTCACAGGCAATCCGCCATCCTGAGCCGCGACTTCCGGCAGGCGCGCGTCAACCACCGCATCTTCAACGCCTGGTTCCGGCGCGGCGTGGTGCGCATGCATCGCAAGATCTGCGTCGTGGACCGGCAGGTGGCTTTTCTGGGCGGACTCAATATCAACTGCGACATGATCTCCGACGACGGTTTCAACGATCCGTTGCCGGCGCCGCGCTGGGATTTCGCGGTTCGGGTGCGCGGGCCGCTGGTGGCGACGATCCATGAAGCGGTACTGGCGCAATGGTTGTATCTGAGCGGCCTTCACCTGCGGTATCGACTGGAACGATTTCTCGAGCGCCGCGCGGACAAGGTATCCGCCGAAGGCAGCCCGGCGCTCGCCGGCCTGGTCCTGCGCGACAACCTGCACAATCGCCGCACCATCCAGAGGGCCTATCTCAAGGCGCTCGGCAGCGCTCGCAAAAGCGCGCTGCTGGCAAATCCCTATTTCGCTCCTAACCGCAAGCTGCGGGACGGACTCGCGGCGGCGGCCAGGCGGGGAGTCGACGTCACCCTGCTGATCGGTGTCGGACAGTTCCGCCTGCAGGACGCCGTTGCGCATTCCTTCTATCCGAAACTGCTCAAGGCCGGCGTCAAGATTTATGAATACCGCAAGACCCAGCTGCATGCGAAAGTAGCCGTGGTCGACGACGACTGGACTACCGTCGGCTCCAGCAATTGGGATGGAATAAGCCTGCTGATCAACCAGGAAGCCAACATCGTCGTGCGTGGCCCGGAAGCAGCCGGGACCTTGCGCATGCACATCGAGAACGCCCTTGTGGATGCGGTCAGGATCCAGCTTCAGGATTATGTGAACATACCCTGGTACAAGCGGGCATCCCATGCTATCGCACATGTTTTCTACAAGAGCGCACTGTGGCTCGTCACCCTGGGCAGGCCGGCCGACTGAATCGACGCCGCGCGCTGCTGTAAGCCTTACTCCGATTGTG
>JAQGLQ010000510.1 GCA_028292785.1 Noviherbaspirillum sp.
GCACTGAAGAACAGAAGCAGCGCTATCTGACGCGGGTTGGACTCGGCGATGCCATCGCCGCGTTCGCGCTGTCGGAGCCGGAAGCCGGTTCGGATGTCGGCGCCATGCAATGCGTTGCGGTTCCCGACGGTGAACACTATGTGCTGAATGGCGAGAAGACCTGGATCTCGAATGGCGGCATTGCCGACTTCTACGTGGTGTTCGCGCGCACCGGTGAAGCGCCCGGCGCGCGCGGCATATCCGCTTTCATCGTGGATGCGGATACGCCGGGATTCGAGGTCGCCGAGCGCATCGAGGTGATCGCGCCGCATCCGCTGGCGCGCATCCGGTTCGAGGACTGCCGCATTCCGGCCTCCTGCCGCATCGGCCTGCCCGGACAGGGATTCAAGGTGGCGATGGCGACACTCGATATATTTCGCACATCGGTAGCCGCCGCGGCGCTCGGCTTCGCGCGCCGCGCGCTGGATGAAGCCATGCAGCGCGCCGTCACGCGCAAGATGTTCGGCCAGACGCTTGCCGATTTTCAGCTGACCCGCGCGAAGCTGGCGCAGATGGCGACCGGTATCGACGCCGCCGCGCTGCTCACCTACCGTGCCGCATGGCAGCGCGACCGCGGGCGGCGCGTGACGAAGGAAGCGGCAATGGCTAAACTCACCGCCACCGAAACCGCGCAACAGGTCATCGACGACGCCGTGCAGATGTTCGGCGGCCTCGGCGTGACAAGCGGACATCCGGTGGAAAGGCTGTACCGCGAGATCCGCGCATTGCGCATTTATGAAGGAGCAACGGAAGTGCAACAACTGATCATCGCCCGCGAACTGCTCAACGAAGCGGGGGCAACGGCATGAGCGCCGCGTCCATCACGGGGAGCGGCGCGCCGTTCGCGACCGCATTCAAGGTCCGCTTCGCCGACTGCGACCTTGCCGGCATCGTGTTCTATCCGCGCTACATCGAGATGTTCAACGCCGTCGTCGAGGACTGGAGCGCCGACGGACTCGGTGTGCCTTTCCGCGCGCTGCATCTGGAACACGGACTGGGATTCCCGACCGTGCATCTCGAAACCGATTTCAGGATGCCAAGCGAACTCGGGGACATGCTGCGCGCCGAACTCGCCGTCGAAAAAATCGGCGGCGCTTCCTTTACCATCGCGATCCGGCTGCTCGGCCCCGGCAACGAGGAACGGGTGCGGGCGAAACTGGTTCTCGCGACCATGGATCTGAAAACGCGGCGCGCGGTACAGATTCCCGAGCCGCTGCGCGGACGCATCGCGGCCTTTCTCACGCCGCGTTCGGCCTGACCTTCGGGAGGGAGAACGCATGCAAATCCTGCAACCACCCGGCTGGGCCCGCCCCAGAGGTTATTCGAACGGCATCTGCGCATCCGGCCGCCTGGTTTTCGTCAGCGGCATGATCGGGTGGGATGCGCAAGGCGTGTTCCATACCGACGACTTCGCCGGCCAGGCGAGACAGGCGCTGCTCAATATCGTCGAGGTGCTGGGGCAAGCCGAAGCCGGGCCGGAACACATCGTGCGCATGACCTGGTACGTGGTCGACAAACAGGAATATGTCTGTTCATACGCGGAAATCGGCCGCGTCTACCGGGAGATCATAGGCATGCATTTTCCGGCGATGACCGCGGTGCAGGTGGCGGCTCTGATCGAGGACCGCGCGCGCGTGGAGATCGAGGTGACGGCCGTGGTGCCGGAATAGAGCATGGCGGCCCAAACAGGATGGCAGGCTCGTTTTCATTGCTTATTCCGGTACGCACCTCTATTTTTCCATCCGTTGTTATTTTTTCTGCTTGGTTTCAGCTATGTACTGCATGTATTTTTCTTGCGTTAGTTTTGCCAAGCTTCGGTCCTGGTGCAAATGTCCCTTGAGATTTTTAGACATGTGGTGCAGCAACGCGCGGTTGTTGAAGGACTCTCCGTTAAGCATGACGAACCCCGTATCGTTGGACGAATGCTTTCTGCGCAGTTCCGCCACAACCGAAAAAGAGATGTCGCCCGTTTGACTTTTTTCGGTTTGGGACTCTCCGTCCCGCGAATCATCGGGCGTGCAATCAAATATGCTGCGGACGTCGTTGGGATCCCAAAAATTCAGTTCATCAGGGCCTTCAAACATATTAATTATCTGGTTATCTTGATTGGCTTGAATGTCGTCTTGAGCGTCGTTTTCGGTTGGCGTGGCGCCACTGGATGGAAATTTGGCAGGGATTCGATTGATCATGTTCTCAAATGCGGTGTTGACTGGTATATGGGCCGGCGATCGGTGCACGCTTCCCTTGCAGGCTGATCGCATGAGGATCGACCGGAAAGCTTGAAAAGAATATAAGAAAGCTTGTGTCGGATCATCGTAAATTAGCCTGCGCTAATTCGATACGACCGCCGGACGACTACTCCCTGCCGCAATTTGCTATATTCCCGTCCATCGGACGCGCCCGCGCCCGGCCACCCAAGAAAGGAATGCACGTTTGGTCCACCTCCTCCATACGGCAGACTGGCAAATCGGCACCAAGTTCGGCCAGTTCACCGCGGAAGAAGCGGCCCTGCTGACCGAAGCGCGCTTCGAGACGGTTGAAAGAATTGCACAACTGGCCTCCGCGCGGGGCGTGCAGGCGGTGCTCGTCGCAGGCGACGTTTTCGACCAGCAGACCGTCACCGATAAAGTGATCCGCCGCCTGTTCGCATCGCTGTCCGGCTTCGCCGGCCAGTGGGTGATGATCCCCGGGAATCACGACGCCGCGCTGCCGGAAAGCGTGTGGACGCGCGCGGCGCGCCTGAACTGCATTCCGCCGAATGTCCGCCTCTTGTTGACGCCGCAGGTGGCGTCCTTCGATGAAGGATTCTCGGTGCTGGCCGCGCCGCTGACCCAGCGGCGCACCTTCGACGATGTCACCGAATTCTTTGACGGCGCGGCGACACCCGAGGGAAATGTGCGCATTGGCCTGTCGCACGGCAGCGTACTGCAGCGCCTGCCGGAAGGCATCGATGCCGGCAACCCGATTGCGGAAGACCGGACCGCGCACGCCGCGCTCGACTATCTGGCCCTGGGCGACTGGCACGGCGTGTACATGGTGAACGAGCGCATGTGGTATTCGGGCACACCGGAGACTGACCGCTTCCGGCAGAACCGCTCCGGCATGGTGCTGGAAGTGAGCATCGCGGCACCGGGCGCATTGCCGCAGGTGATTGAGCACCGCACCGGCAGGTATGACTGGCATCGCTGGGATGAAACGCTGGAGGTTTTGTCCGATGTGGAAGTCCTGACCGGCAGACTGGCGGCGCTGTCGGGCAAGGACGTGGTGTACTTGACCGTAAGCGGCTCGATCGACCTGTCAGCATCGCGCATGCTCGAAGCGGCGATAGCGGCGACCGGTGCACGGGTGCGCGCATTGCGCGCCGACTTTTCCGGCCTGCGGCTGATGCCGACCGCCGATGACCTTGCGGAACTCGGCGCGCAGGGCGGCTACGTTGCCAACGTCGTGGCGAAACTGAAAACCGCGCAGAACGATCCGGCGCAAAGCGCGGTCGCGACCGAGGCGATGATGCTGCTGTCGCGCATCAGCCGCCACCTCGGGAGGCGTCAATGAAGCTGTCACGCATCGTGATCGAAGATTTCCGGCAGTTCACCGGCCGCGTCGTGATCGACGGCCTGCATCCCGGGCTGAATATCTTCACCGGCCCGAATGAAGCGGGCAAGACCAGCATCGCGACTGCGGTGCGCACCGTCTTTCTGGAGAAACACCGGTCCGGCACACTCAAGCACTTGGTGCCATGGCAAGCCTCATCCGGGCAGCCGCGCATCGAAGTCGAGTTCAGCACCGGCCAGCAACGCTATCTGTTGCGAAAGAGTTTCGTCACCAGGGCGCGCTGCGAACTGATCCGCGATGGCCAGCATCGCCTCGAAGGCGAGGAAGCTGAAGAGGCGCTATGCGCCCTGCTACGCTTTTCGCGGCCAGCCAGGGGATCGGCGGTACCCGAACACTGCGGCATACCCGGCCTGCTGTGGGTGACACAAGGACAGGCACAGGATGTGGACGGGCCTGTGACGCATGCCGCGACCTACCTGCGCGATGCGCTGACCCAACTGTCCGGGGCGACGGTCGAAGCGGGCGAGGACGTGCTGATTTCGGCAGTGAAGCAGGAACTGAACGCGCTGCTGACCGAAAGAACCAGGAAGCCCACCGGCGCCCTCGCGGCGATCGATGAGGAACTGCATGCAGCCCTGGAGCAGCAACGGCAATTGCGCGGCCAGCAGGCGCTGTATGAGGATGAAGTGGATCGTCTGGTCAGACTGCAAGCCGAGTACGACGAGATGTCGCGCCGCAAGCCGTGGGAAGCGCTGGAACGGAAAGCCGCCGATGCGCAAGGCAAGGTGGCGGCACTGCGCGCCGCCAAGGCCGCGCTCGCCCAGTCTGAAATGGCGCAGGCCGCCGCGCAAGAGCAGAGCAAACTGTTGCGCGAGCATGTGCAGAATGCGGGCAAGGAGCTGGAAGCGCTCGAGCGCCTGGCCGCCGAACAGGTCAAGGCACAGCACGACGCGCGGCAGGCGACAGCCGAATCGCAGGGGCTCGGCGCGGCGCTGGATGCGGCCGCGGCCGCGATGGAACTGGCGCAACAGCGGCTGCAGCTGGCGCTGGCGGCCCAACAGGCACACGATCTGCATGCCCAGACGGAACTGCAGCAAGCCGACGTCGACCGCTTCGAGAAGGAGCTCGCCAATGCGCGCAACGTCGGCGCGCAGATCCGGGTGCTCGAGGAGCGCGTCAATAAAAGCGAGATCGACGAAAAAAAATTGCGCCGGTTGCGCGCGCTTGAAACGGAACTCTCGAACCTGCAGGCGAAGATGGACGTCGCCGGTACCCGCATCGAATACCGGCTGGACGCCGGAAAACAGCTTTCGTTGAACGGGCAGCCGCTGCAGGGCAGCGGGCAGCTGCGGCTGGAAGGAAAATCGGTGTTGCGCATCCCGGACATCGGTGAAGTGTCGATCACGCTGGGCGCATCGAACATCACTGATCTGTCCGCCGAATACGGCGAAAAAAAATCGGAGCAGGCCGCCGTGCTGCTCGCCCTCGGGGCAGCCACGTCGGCGGAGGCGGAACTGCGCTTCGAGGAACATCGGGCCCACAAGCAGGAACTCGAAAACCAGCGGCGCGTGCTGCGGATATATGCGCCGGACGGCATCGATGCGCTGAAAAGCGCCGTGGGCACGGCGCTGGCGCGTGTCGAGGGAACGCTGGCGCGGCTGCGCGACATGCCAGATAGCACGGCGACCATGCCCTTGCAGCAGGCGAAGGAAGAAGCGGCCGACGCGGTTGCCCGCTACAGCGCGCTGCAACAGCGC
>JAQGLQ010000531.1 GCA_028292785.1 Noviherbaspirillum sp.
GGTGGTCACCGGCGGCAGCTCCGGCATCGGACTATCGACGGCGGGAATATTGCTCGAATGCGGCGCGGCGGTGGCCATTTGCGGCCGCGACCGGGATCGGCTGCAAACGGCGGAGGCCGGCTTGCGCGAGCGCTTTCCGCAAGCCCGGCTGTACGCCGCGACTTGCGACGTGCTGTCGCGCGACAGAATAGAGGAATTCGCGGCCGAGGTCGAACAGACGCTCGGGCCGGTGTCCATGCTGATCAATAACGCGGGCCAGGGGCGCATTTCCGTCTTTACGGATACGGATGATGCCGCTTGGACCGAAGAGCTGCGGCTCAAGTTCTTTTCCGTCATTTATCCAGTACGCGCATTCCTTCCGCAGCTCAAGCGCACGGGCCAGGGCGCCATCGTCTGCGTCAATTCGCTGCTTGCCGTGCAGCCCGAACCGCACATGGTGGCGACCTCGGCGGCGCGCGCCGGGATTCACAACCTGGTACGTTCGATGGCAACTGAATTCAGCCCCGACGGAATCCGCGTCAACAGTATTCTCATCGGCATCGTTGAGTCGGCGCAGTGGCGCAGGCGCTACGAGGCGCGATCGACCGAGGATCGCGACATGACATGGGAACAGTGGGCCGCTCGGCTCGCCTCCAGGAAAGACATTCAGCTCGGCCGTCTCGGCCTTCCAATCGAAGCTGCGCGTGCAATCGTATTTCTGGCGACGCCGCTTTCCTCATATACAACAGGCAGTCATATCGACGTTTCAGGAGGACATTCCCGCCATGCTTAAGCAAACCAGCGTCACCGTCGGCCACGTCATCGCGGCATTTCTGGAGCAATGCGGCGTCAAGGCGGCATTCGGGGTGATTTCCATCCATAACATGCCTATCCTCGACGCCTTCGCCGAGCGCGGCAAAATCCGTTTCATCCCGGCGCGCGGCGAGGCCGGCGGCACCAACATGGCCGACGCCTATGCGCGTACCACCCGCGGCCTCGGTGTCTGCGTGACCAGTACCGGCACCGCGGCGGGGAATGCGTGTGGATCAATGGTCGAGGCATTAACGGCCGGAACGCCGCTGCTGCACCTGACCGGCCAGATTGAAACGCCGTACCTCGACCAGTCCCTGTCGTACATCCACGAGGCGCCCGACCAGCTCACCATGCTGAAATCAGTCTCGAAGGCGGCATTCCGGGTGCGCAACGTGGCGACCGCGCTCAGCACCGTCAAGCTGGCAGTGCAGACCGCGCTGACTCCACCCATGGGTCCGGTCAGCGTCGAAATTCCGATCGATATCCAATCCGCGCTGATCGACATGCCGCCCGACCTGCGGCCGCTGCCGATCGTGCGCCAGGAACCTTCGGCCCAGGCACTCGACGAACTGGCTGACCGGCTGGCAGCAGCGAGCCGGCCGATGCTCTGGCTAGGCGGCGGCGCGCGCGGGGCTGCCGCCCAGGTAAGGCGGCTGGCCGACCTCGGCTTTGGCATGGTGTCGACTACGCAGGGACGCGGCGTGATGCCGGAAGACGACGACTGTTCGCTCGGTGCCTTCACCTTGCACAAGCCGATCGAGGATTTCTATCAGACATGCGATGCCATGTTGGTCGTCGGTTCGCGCATGCGCGGCAACGAGACGCTCAAGTACGCGCTGAAGCTGCCGAGTCCCCTGTACAGGATCGACGTCGACCCGGCGGCGGAGGGTCGCTGTTACGGAAGTGAACTTTTTGTGGCGGGCGATGCCGCGCTGGCACTGGATGGCCTTGCGGACCGCCTCGAAAAGCGAATGCGCATCGACCCCGCCTTCATGGACGATTTGCGGCGGGTGCGCGATACGGCAGTGGCCGAACTGGTGGACGGCCTCGGCCCGTACGCGACGCTTGTTTCGGACCTGCAGAAGAGTGCTGGCCGCAGTTTCAACTGGGTACGCGACGTGACTGTCTCCAACAGTACGTGGGGCAACCGGTTCCTGCGAATCTTCGATCCACTGGCGGGCGTGCATGCGCTCGGCGGCGGCATCGGACAGGGACTGGCGATGGCGATCGGCGCGGCGCTCGGTGCGGCTGAGACCGGTTCGCGGCGCAAGACCTTCTGCCTGGCCGGCGACGGCGGTTTCGTTCTCAACCTGGGCGAACTGGCGACAGCAGTGCACGAGCGTGCGGATATCATCATCGTACTGATGAACGACCAGGGTTACGGTGTCATCAAGAACATCCAGGATGCCCAGTATGGCGGCCGGCGTCATTATGTCGACCTGCACACCCCTGACTTCGCCGCGCTGTCGCGCTCGATGAATCTGCGCCATGCCCGCATCGGTGATCTTGCCGAGGTCGATACCGCGCTGCGCAACGCGCTGACGGAGCCGGGGCCGTTCCTGCTCGAGATCGACATGCTGTCAATTGGCACGTTCAAAACCGTGTTTGCCGGCCCGCCGGTCAAGACGGACGAACCGGCCACGGCCATGCTGTGAAAGGCGCGACCATGCTGCATGTCTCGATGATCGGATGCGGCGCGATCGGCGCCGGTGTCCTTGAACTGCTCAAAGACGATCCGGAAGTCGCCTTCGACATGGTGATCGTGTCGCCGTCAGGCATGGAAGCGGCGCGAGCGCGGGTCGGTTCGCTCGCACCCGACGCGCGCGTCGGCAGTAGCCTCGACGAACAGTCCCGTCCTGACCTGCTTGTCGAATGCGCCGGGCATCGGGCAATCGAGGAACATGTCCTGCCTGCCCTGGAGCGCGGCATTCCATGCATAGTGGCCTCAGTCGGCGCATTGTCGAAGCACGGCCTCGCGCAACGGCTGGAGGAATCGGCGCGGCGCGGCGCAACCCGGGTACGGCTGTTGTCGGGTGCCATCGGCGCGATCGACGCGCTGTCGGCGGCCAGCGTCGGCAGGCTGGATTCCGTTCTCTATACGGGACGCAAGCCGCCGCAGGCCTGGAAGGATACGCCGGCCGAACAAGCTTGCGATCTCGACGCAATCGACACGGCCACGGTGGTCTTCGAGGGCACGGCGCGCGAGGCTGCGCGGCTCTACCCGAAAAACGCGAACGTCGCGGCCACGCTTTCGCTGGCCGGCATCGGCCTGGACCGCACAATGGTGCGCCTGTACGCCGACCCGGGCGTAACCAGGAACGTGCACCATGTCGTCGCGAGCGGCGACTTCGGCGACTTCGAGTTCACCATGCGCGGCCATCCGCTCGCGCGCAACCCCAAGACTTCCGCACTGACCGTGTACAGCGTCGTACGCGCCATAGTCAACCGCGCCCATGCATTCGCAATCTGAACCGGCGCACACTCTTACATGGCTGACATGAATCTCACACAAACACTGCCGATCTGCATCGGAGGCACATGGCGCCCCGGACAGGGAGAGCGTTACGCCACGCTATACCCGGCCACCGGCGAGCCGGTGGCGTGGCTCAACGCCGCCAGCCTGGCCGACGTGGACGAAGCAATTCACGGCGCGGACCAGGCATTTCGCTGCAGCGGCTGGGCGCAGCGCAAGCCGCACGAACGCGCGTCGGTCCTATACCGGGTCGCGCAGCTGATCCGCGAACGCGGCGAGGCCCTGGCCCAACTTCAGCGGCTCGACAATGGCAAGCCCATCAGCGAGACGCGAGGCCTGGTCGCCAGCGCCGCCGGCACCTTCCAATTTTTCGCCGCCGCTTGCGAAACGCTTGAAGACACCCTCACTCCGATGCGGGGCGACAGCCTGACCATGAGTGTGCACGAGCCGATGGGCGTGGTAGCCGCGATCACGCCCTGGAATTCGCCAATCGCCAGCGAAGCGCAAAAGCTTGCACCGGCACTGGCCGGCGGCAATGCGGTGGTGCTCAAGCCGGCGGAAGTCACGCCGCTGATGGCGCTGGAGCTCGCAAAAATCTGCGAGGAGGCCGGCCTGCCCAGAGGATTGATCAGCGTGCTGCC
>JAQGLQ010000576.1 GCA_028292785.1 Noviherbaspirillum sp.
TCGGCGGCACGGCGCTGGATGGCAATACCAGGCAGGGCGGCGCCGATGCCGTCTGGAATTGGAGAGTGACGCCATTCACCAGCGCAAATTTCAATACGGCGTATTCCAGGACACGGCTTACTTCGACCGATGCGGCGTCGACGACGAAACTCGCCCGAATGACGATTGCGACGCGGCTTCGGCCGAATCTCGATGGCGCTGTCGAGCTTCGGCGGCAGATGCAAGACTCGGAAGTGGCTGCCGGTTCCTATGTGGAAAACGCCGTTTCAGCATTCGTCTCAATGAGATTCTAGTGGAGTCCAAAGTCGATGTATGAAGCTTTTTACGGCTTGAATGCCAAGCCGTTTCAACTCAAGCCCGATCCGCGCTTTTTCTTTGGCAGCAAAGGCCACAAGCGTGCGATGGCCTATCTTCAATACGGACTGTCGCAGGGAGAAGGCTTCATCGTCATCACCGGCGAAGTCGGCGCGGGAAAAACCACGCTGGTGCGCAATCTGTTTCGCGAACTCGATTCCGAAAAAATCGTTGCGGCGCAAATCGTCAACACCCATCTGAACTCGGAAGACACCCTCAAGATGGTATCGGCGGCATTCGGACTTCCGATTGAAAACGCCAGCAAAGCCGTGCTCCTGACGCAGATCGAAAAATTTCTCCGTTCCTGCGACCAGCAGGGCAAACGCGCGCTGCTGGTGGTCGACGAAGCGCAGAACCTGAGCCCGCACACGGTGGAAGAATTGCGGATGCTTTCCAATTTCCAGACCGAGAATAATTCGCTGCTGCAAACCTTCCTGCTCGGTCAACCGGAATTCAGGCAGACGCTCTTGAGCAGCGGGATGCTCCAATTGCGGCAACGCGTCATCGCAACCTATCATCTCGGCCCGATGGATGTCGCCGAAACGCGCACCTACATCGAGCATCGGCTGCATACGGTCGGCTGGAGCAACGACCCTGTACTGAACGACGACGCCTATGTGGCGATACATGAATTCACCGGCGGCATACCACGGAAAATAAACACGCTTTGCGATCGCCTGTTCCTGATGGGCTTCCTGGAAGAACTCCATCAGTTCAACCAGTCGCACGTGGAGGAAGTCATCCGGGATATCCAGCAGGAGTTCGACCTGCCGCCGGCGAAGCCGGGCGATGCGGAAGCGCCCCTAGGCAACGCCGACGAGGAAGTCGGCTTGCCCGCCACCGGACTGGAGTACATGGATGAACGGCTGGCCAGGATGGAACGCGCGATGCATTCGGTGATCGACGCAATCAAGAAGATCACGGTGACGTCCAAGAAAAATCTTCCGGAAGAACATAACTGATGACAAAGCCTACAGAGACCGTCGACAAGCCGCATGAAATCCTCTGCATCGTCGGGGCGCGTCCCAATTTCATGAAAATGGCGCCGATCATGTCGGCTTTGAAGGACGCCGGGCCGCCGTTGACGGTCAGCCTCGTGCACACCGGGCAGCATTACGACGTGGCGATGAATCATCAGTATTTCGAAGCGCTCGGCATGCCCTCGCCGGATGTGAATCTTGAAGTCGGTTCAGGCAGCCATGCCGTGCAAACCGCTGAGGTGATGCGCCGGTTCGAGCCTGTGCTCGATGAACGGCAGCCGTCCGCGATCCTGGTGGTAGGCGACGTCAACTCCACGATTGCTTGTGCCCTGGTGGCCAGCAAGAAGGGAATTCCGGTGATTCACGTCGAAGCCGGCCTGCGCAGCTTCGACCGCGCCATGCCGGAAGAAATCAACCGTGTCCTGACAGATCAGCTCTCCGATCTGCTGTTCACGACCGAACGAACCGGGCGGGAAAATCTGCTGCGTGAAGGCATAGACGAGTCGCGCATCCATTTTGTCGGCAATGTCATGATCGACACGCTGCGCAGGAATCTCGAACGGGCGATTCCGGTTCACACGACGCTGCGGGAAGCGGGCCGGCCCGGGTTTCTCGAGGGCCGGGACGGATATGCCCTGCTCACCATGCACCGCCCGTCGAATGTGGATAATCCGGAAATCCTTGCGACACTGCTGGAAACCACCTTGAAGATCAGTGCCAAGCTGCCGGTGATCTTTCCGGTGCATCCGCGCACGCGCTCGATGATCGAAAAATTCGGGATGTCCGGGATACTCGACGTCCCGCAGATCGCGTTGCTGCCGCCGATGGGCTATCTGGAAATTCTCGGGCTGATGAAGGAAGCGTGCGTCGTGGTTACCGATTCCGGCGGAATCCAGGAAGAGACGACGGCTCTCGGCGTGCCCTGCATCACCTTGAGGAACAATACCGAGCGCCCCATCACCGTGGATGAAGGAACCAACACCATCGCCGGACAGGATCCGGCCGCGATCATGAAGGCTTTCGAGGATGTAATGAACAGCGGAGGAAAGACCGGCAGGATCCCCGAGTTCTGGGATGGGCAAGCGGCCGTGCGGATTGCCCGGACGATCAAATCATGGGTGGAGAACGGATTCCGGATCTAGGCGCCTTCACGGAAGCGCCATCAGGGGATATTCGGCGACAGCTTGCACGCGCGCGCGGCGCGGCGCCGCCTGGCAACCGCGAGCGCCGCCACGGGCGGCGGCTCAAGAAACCGGCCTCGCCAGTCGATATCACGATAAGCACATTAGCGAAGCGAGCGCCGCCACGCGGCGCGCCTGTTTCAATGAAAGAGGAATTATGCCGGCAACAACGATTCGCAATGCGATGACGATCGATGTGGAAGATTATTTCCAGGTGTCGGCATTCGCGTCGCATATTTCCAGAGACGACTGGCCCAAGCTGTCGTGCCGGGTCGAAGCCAACATCGAACGCATACTCGCACTGCTCGACGACAGGAACATCAAGGCCACCTTCTTCACGCTGGGATGGATCGCGGAGCGCTATCCGGCGATGGTGCGTGGCATCGTCGATCGCGGGCATGAGCTGGCGAGCCATGGTTACGGCCACCTGCGCGCGTCGGACCAGGATGCCGCCCAGTTCAGGGAGGACATCAGCCGCAGCAAGGCGCTGCTCGAAGACATCGGCGGCCAGCCGGTACTGGGATACCGCGCTCCGAGTTTTTCCATTGGAACGCGCAATCTGTGGGCGCTCGACGTATTGCTGGAAGCGGGCTATCGATACAGTTCAAGCATTTATCCAATCCGGCATGATCACTATGGCATGCCCGACGCGCCGCGGTTCGCCTTTTATCCGAAGAGCGGGAACAGCTTGCTGGAAGTGCCGATCACCACGGTCAGGCTCTTGAACCGGAACCTGCCCGCCGGCGGCGGCGGATATTTCCGTTTTTTCCCCTATGCGGTGTCGCGCTGGCTGATGCAGCAGGTGAATACCCGGGACCGTCAACCGGCGATTTTCTATTTCCATCCCTGGGAACTGGATCCCGGGCAGCCGCGCCAGCAAAACATCGGCATGAAAACGCGGTTTCGCCATTACGTCAATCTGGATCGCATGGAAGCGCGGGTCAAGGCCCTGACCCGGGACTTCGAATGGGATCGCATGGACCGCATCTTTTTGGCTAAAGCATGAACTCGATCATCGAAGCATCCTGGAACCGTCTGAATCCGGCGCCTCCAGCCTCGGACCCCACTCCGGTCGTCAAGCTGATGCAGCCGGAGGATGCGGCGCGCTGGGACGAATTCGTGCTCGGCTGTCCCGAGGCGACCTTCTATCACCGCGCCGGCTGGCAGGCGGTGATAGAGCGCACTTTCGGACACAGGACCTGGTTCATGTATGCCGAATCCGGCGGCCGCATTCTGGGCGTGCTGTGTCTCGCCGAAATCAAAAGCAGGATGTTCGGCCACTCCCTCGCATCCTTGCCGTTCTGCGTCTACGGCGGTATTGCGGCGACCGCCGCGCCGGCAAGACAGGCGCTGGATGCCGCGGCCCGCGAGCTCGCCGCGAAACTGAACGTCGGCCATCTCGAATACCGCAATCTGCAGCCGCAGCATGCGGACGATCCGGACTGGCAGGGCAAGGACCTCTATGTGACCTTTCGTAAGCAGATTTCCGCGAATGACGAGGAAAACATGCTCGCCATTCCGAAAAAGCAGCGCGCCATGGTGCGCAAAGGCATCAAGGCGGGCCTTCAAAGCTGCGTCGACGACAAGGTCGACCGCTTCTTCGACGCCTATTCCGTCAGCGTGCATCGTCTCGGCACGCCGGTGTTCCCGAAAAAATATTTCCGGCTGCTGAAAGAAATCTTCGGAAATGATTGCGATGTCGTGACGATCACCAAGGATGGCCGCACCATCAGCAGTGTACTGAGCTTCTACTTTCGCGACGAAGTGCTGCCTTATTACGGCGGCGGCACCAGCGAGGCGCGCGAAGTCGCGGGTAATGATTTCATGTATTGGGAGCTGATGCGGCGCGCCGCGGAACGCGGTTTCC
>JAQGLQ010000017.1 GCA_028292785.1 Noviherbaspirillum sp.
GTTGTTCTGCTTGACGACCGTATCCTTGCGACCAAGCATCTGCGCGAGATTCAATTGCAGACCTTTGACCTCGATTCCATGCTCGGCGAACGAATGCCCGGCATGCTCGAAATGTTCGGAGGATTGCAACAATGCCTTCGAAGGAATGCAACCGACGTTGGTACATGTGCCGCCAGGAGCAGGACCGTTTTTCGCATTCTTCCACTCGTCGATACACGCGGTGCTGAAGCCAAGCTGGGCCGCGCGAATAGCTGCTATATAGCCGCCGGGACCCCCGCCGATGACGACCACATCGAAATTTTTTGCCATTATGTTCGTAACCTATTTACTCGCAGAATAAAGAAAAATCACGGAGCGGGACATTCCCGGATCTCCGTGATCGCTGAGCCGGACGTCTTACAGGTCGAGCAGCAGTCGTGCCGGATCCTCGAGCGCCTCTTTCATCGCCACCAGACCGAGGACTGCTTCGCGTCCATCGATAATGCGGTGGTCGTAGGACATGGCGAGGTAATTCATCGGCCGGATCACGATCTGGCCGTTTTCGACCACGGCACGGTCCTTGGTCGCGTGGACGCCGAGAATCGCGGATTGCGGCGGATTGATGATCGGCGTCGACAGCATGGAGCCGAACACGCCGCCATTGGAAATCGAAAATGTGCCGCCGGTCAGATCGTCGAGCGTCAGCTTGCCGTCCTTCGCCTTGGCGCCGAACTCGGCAATTTTCTTTTCGATTTCCGCGATGGTCATCTGATCCGCATTGCGCAGGATCGGCACGACCAGGCCGCGTGGCGACCCGACCGCGATGCCGATGTCGAAATAACCGTGATAGACGATATCGTTGCCATCGACCGAAGCATTGATGACCGGGTATTTCTTCAATGCGGCGACGGCGGCCTTGACGAAGAAGGACATGAAGCCCAGTTTGACGCCATGTTCTTTCTCGAACTTGACCTTGTACTTCTCGCGCAGGTCCATGACCGGCTGCATGTTGACTTCGTTGAAGGTCGTCAGGATCGCATTGGTGGCCTGGGACTGCAGCAAACGCTCGGCGATACGGGCGCGCAAGCGGCTCATCGGCACACGCTCTTCCGGTCGGTTTCCGAGGTTGGGGCTGACGGGGGCCGCGACTGCCTGCAGTGCGGGCTTCGGCGCCGGGACTGGCGCGGGCGCTGCCGGAGCCGCCTTGCTTTCGATGACGTTGATGACGTCGCCCTTGGTTACTCGGCCACCCTTGCCGCTGCCCGCGACCTGGTCAGCGGACATATTGTTATCGGCCAGCATCTTGGCCGCAGCCGGCATCGCGACGGCTGCGGATGCGCTCGGGGCCGCGGCAGCCACTGCGGCGACAGGTTCGGCTGCCTTGGCCTGAGCGGGAACCGCCCCTGCTGCGGG
The DNA here is from genome assembly GCA_028292785.1 of Noviherbaspirillum sp. The sequence goes on from JAQGLQ010000017.1 coordinate 1,393, forward strand.
CGCGACGGCGCTTGCTTTTGCTTCGGTATCGATCCTGGCAATCACTTCGCCGGCGACCACAGTGCTGCCGTCGCTCTTGATGATTTCGGTGATTACGCCTGCGTCCGGCGCGGGCAATTCGAGCACGACTTTATCAGTCTCGATATCGATCAGATTTTCGTCGCGAGCGACAGCCTCGCCGACTTTCTTATGCCATTGCAGCAAGGTCGCTTCGGCGACGGACTCCGACAGCTGTGGAACTTTGACTTCAAGAATTGCCATGTAAAACTCTCCGTTTCGGGTGTTCTTGCGGCACGCCAGCTTCTAGCGTGCCGCCAGGTCATTATTTGGTAAGGACAAAGCCCTTGAGCTTGGAAAACGCCGTATCGATCAATGCTTTCTGCTGGGCGTAGTGCTTGTCGTAGTAACCAACCGCGGGCGATGCGCTGGCAGGACGACCCGCGTAGGCCAGCTTCTGGCCATCTTCGAGATTTTCGAAAATGTTGTGCTGAATCTGGAACCACGGGCCCTGGTTTTGTGGCTCATCCTGCGCCCAGACCAGTTCCGCGAAATTCGGAAATTTCTTCAACTCGGCTGCGAAAGCCTTGTGCGGGAACGGATAGAGCTGCTCGATACGAATGATCGCCGTATCCGACTGGCCACGTTCCTTGCGTGCGTTCACGAGATCGTAGTACACCTTGCCGGAACAGGCGATGACACGCTTGACCTTCTTGACGTCGATCTTTTCGTCGACCTCGCCGATGACTGTCTGGAATGTACCTTTCGCAAGATCCGTCAGAGGGGAACCGGCATCCTTGTTACGCAGCAGCGACTTTGGCGTCATGATGACGAGCGGCTTGCGGAACAGCCGGATCATCTGACGGCGCAGAAGATGGAAGATCTGCGCCGCGGTCGTCGGCTGCACCACTTGCATATTGTTGTCGGCGCACAGTTGCAGATAACGTTCGAGGCGGGCCGAAGAGTGCTCGGGACCCTGGCCTTCGTAACCGTGGGGCAGCATCATGACGAGGCCGGAAGCCCGGCCCCACTTGACTTCGCCGGAGCTGATGAACTGATCGATGACGACCTGTGCTCCGTTTGCGAAATCACCGAACTGGGCTTCCCAGATCGTCAGTGTGTTCGGCTCCGCGGTCGAGTATCCATATTCGAATCCGAGCACTGCCTCTTCCGACAGGACCGAGTCGATAACCGCGAACGGTGCCTGATTTTCAGCCACATTCTGTAGCGGGATATAACTGCCGGCATCCCAGCGCTCGCGATTCTGGTCATGCAATACCGCATGGCGGTGTACGAAAGTTCCGCGGCCAGCATCCTGACCTGTCAAACGCACGGCGTAGCCCGAGGATACGAGAGATGCGTAGGCCAGATGTTCGCCCATGCCCCAGTCGAGATTCAGCTCGCCGCGACCCATCGCGGCGCGATCGGCCAGAACCTTCTCGACCAGTGGATGCACCTTGATATTTTCCGGGATCGCCGTAATGCGCGCGGACAGGCGTTTGAGTTCGGCCAGCGGCACGGCCGTATCGGCTGCGTCGGTCCATTTGCGGTTAAGGAACGGCATCCAGTCAACCGCATACTTGCTCTTGAAATTGGAGATGACCGGATCCACGGTGTGACGGCCGGCATCCATGGCGTCGCGATACGCCTTGACCATGGCATCGCCGCCGTCGGCGGGAATGGTGTTCTGCGTGATCAGCTTGTCTGCGTACACTTTACGCGTACCGGGATGCTGCGCGATTTTCTTGTACATCAGCGGCTGTGTCAGGGCCGGCGTATCCTGTTCGTTGTGGCCGAGTTTGCGGAAGCAGATGATGTCGACCACGACGTCCTTCTTGAACTCCATGCGATAGTCGAGCGCAATCTGCGTCGCCAGAATCACGGCTTCCGGATCGTCGCCGTTCACGTGCAGTACCGGCGCCTCGATCATCTTGACCACGTCGGAGCAATACAGCGTTGAGCGCGAATCGCGCGGATCGGAGGTGGTGAATCCGATCTGGTTGTTGATGACGATATGCACGGTGCCGCCTGTACCATAACCGCGGGTCTGCGCAAGGTTCAGCGTTTCCATGACCACGCCCTGTCCTGCAAACGCAGCGTCGCCATGCACCAGGATCGGCAGTACCTGCGAACCGTCCTTGTCGCCGCGACGCTCCATGCGCGCCTTCACCGAACCTTCGACGACAGGGTTGACGATTTCAAGGTGGGATGGATTGAATGCCAGCGAGAGGTGGACGGGGCCGCCCGGGGTGCTGATGTCGGACGAAAAGCCCTGGTGATATTTGACGTCGCCGGCCGGCAGGTCTTCGGCATGCTTGCCTTCAAATTCGGCAAACAGATCTTGCGGCATTTTGCCAAGCGTGTTCACAAGTACATTGAGACGGCCGCGGTGCGCCATGCCAATGACGATTTCCTGAATACCCCGCTCGCCGGCGCGCTGGATGGTCTCGTCGAGCGAAGCGATAAAGCTTTCGCCCCCCTCCAGCGAAAAGCGTTTCTGGCCCACGTATTTGGTATGCAGATAGCGTTCGAGGCCTTCCGCTGCCGTCAGGCGGTCAAGGATGTGCTTTTTCTTTTCAGGTGAAAAATTTGGCGTCGAACGGGTCGATTCAAGGCGCTCCTGCAACCAGCGTTTTTGCGCCGGGTCGGTCACGTACATGAATTCTGCGCCGATGGAACGGCAATATGTGTCGCGCAGCGCATTGAGCAGGTCGCGCAGGGACGCATTCTCGGGACCGAAATAGGTATTG
>JAQGLQ010000025.1 GCA_028292785.1 Noviherbaspirillum sp.
ACCAGCGCCGCGCCCTGGCGCGGCATCACGCCGCCGGCGAAGCGCAGCGGCGCCCCGGCGAATATCGGCGCAAACGACACCGGATCGGTGCCGATCAGCAGGAACAGCACGCCGCGCACCAGGAAAGCGGCGCCGAGGGTGATCAGTATCAGTGTGCCGACCGGCCATTGCCGGCGCGGCTGCAAGGCGAAGCGTTCGAGCGCGCAATACAGCAGCAAGGAGATGAGCACCGCGATCGGTACGCTGCCCCACAAGGGGAGGCCGGCCTGGCCCAGCAGGACCACGGCGGCCGCCGAGATCGTGAAAGTTTCGCCATGCGCCAGATTCAGGATGCGCGAGGTCCGGTAGACCAGCACCAGTCCGATGCCCAGCAAGGCATAGGTCGCACCGTTCATCAGTCCACTGTAGAGTCCCTGGATATACGGATTCATCCGCCGCTCCTGATCCTGATGGATGTCCCGCTTGCCGGCAGCTTGGTTCTGGTCACTTGGCCTCCTATTTTTATTTTTTTCCGGCGGGCGCGGCGCGCCGCCGGATATGCAGTGTGCTGCGAATCGCGTCTATGCGCGCTTCAAGGCGTAGCGTCCGTCCGGCGCACGCCCGAGCCCTATGGAGGTGCGCACTTCGTCGAGCGCGATCAGCACGTCGCGTCCGTCGCGGCTGCCGCTCGCCTCCATCAGTTCCAGGAAGCTCTTGGGTCCGCTTTCCAGCGCCGCGCGTACCGACTCGTCGCGCAGCGGTCCCATCTGCGGCACTTCGGGCACGCAGAATTCATTCTCGTGGCGGCGGCCGAATGGCAGCGTGAGATCGAAGCCGGCCTTGCCGCCGGTGCGCGCGCCGTTGAGGGATGGATCGAGCGGCATCGCGCGATAGCCGCTGTTGACGACCAGGTCGCGGTTCGCCTGGAATCGCGTGGCGAAGGCCCATTCCATCTGCTCATCGGAATAGATATCGATGTCGTCGTCGACCACGAACACATGCTTGACGTCGGCAGTGGAACCGAGGATGGCGGAAATCGCATTCATCGCTTCGCCGGGATAGCGCTGGCGCAGCGAGACGCGGATATTGAACATGCCGCCGCAGGACGGGGAGCAGTAGATCGCCACCGGATCGCGCACGGCATTCTCGAGCGCCGCCCAGGCGGTGGCTTCGGTGCGCAGCGCGCACAGCTGGGCGGTGTCGGTGCGGCCGAGCAGGCGGCCGCCGATGGTCGCGGTCTGGAACAGGGCATCGCGGCGCATCGTGATCGCCGTGAGGTGGAACACCGGATTGGTTTTCACCATGCCGTTATAGCCGAGGAATTCGCCGAACGGACCCTCATCATCGATCCATCCGCGCTCGTCGAGATAGCCTTCCAGCACCACTTCGGCGTCGGCCGGCACCATGGCATCGATGGTCTTGCAGCGCACCAGCGGCACGGGCGATCCGCGCATCGCGCCCATCAGCGCGACCTCGTCGTCCACCGGCGACATGCAGACCGCGGCGAAGCAGTCCGTGGGGTGGGAGCCGACCACAAAGGCGATCGGCATCTTCTTCTTTTCCTGCACATAGGTCGCGAACAGCGCCCTCAGATCGCTCGGCGCGATGAGATCGATGCCGGCTTCTTTCCTGCCGCGCAGCATCATCCGCCGGTATCCGACATTGCGCCGCTTCTTGTCGGCGCTCTCGGTGATGTCGATGCTCGCCGAGATATAGGGCGCTCCATCCTTTGCATGCTGCAGATGCACCGGCAGGCGGGTGAAGTCGGCATCGTCGCCGGTCAACACGATTTCATGCACCGGCGCCTGTTCGCTGCTGACCTCGCGCGGAGGAATCGGCTTTTTCAGCCGCGCCATGACCTCCTTGAGCAGATCGGCTTCACTGACACCGAATGCCAGGGCGAGCCTGCGCCGGCCGCCCATGACGTTCCCCACGAGTTCGATGTTGCCGCCGGGTTTGCGGAACAGGGCCGCCTTCCGGTTGGAATCCAGATACTGGCTGATGTCGATAAGATCGAGCGCTTCGTCATGCGTATCGAGTTCACCCTCTTCCGCCAGAAGATCCACGAATTTGCGTAGGCGAAACTGGTCGGTCACTTTTGGATTCTCGATCAAGGCTGTCTCCGTGTCGTTTTAATGTAATGAGGTCGGACAGAAAAATGCTGTCCCGCGCAATCGGTTCGGCCGCTCTTATCCAGAAGCGTTTGCCTTGAGCCAACTGGCAGCAATGGATGGTAATTAAATGATGATCCAATAACGGTGTCAAGAAATATTATGCTTTGCATGATCATATTACGCAATTCGTAATATGATCAGCGAGGAACATTTACGTTATCCGTAATAACATATTGCACAGCATAATTTCCTTGACAAACATAGAACAGCACCTTCTAATAAACTGTGATCAAGCACGCCGGTGATCCGAACAGCAATCCCCTGCGACAGAGATACGAGATCACCCGGCTCCGCTACGCAGAAAAGCGGGCAGCCATGCCCGACGAGGACACAAAAACCAAGGAGGAGACATGCAACTGAAATCCGTGTTTTATACCGCCGTCAAGACAGCCGTCATCGCCCTGCCCGGCATGGCGTATGCACAGCAGGGAGGCCCCCTGATCATCGGCGAAATCGCACCCTTGTCCGGGCCGGCGGCGACCGTCGGCGCCCGCCTGAACCAGGTCGCGAAGATGTGGGCCGAGGATGTCAACAAGCGCGGCGGCATCAATGGCCGCAAGGTCGAGCTCATCACCTGCAATGACGAGGGCCGGCCGGAAAAGGCGGTGACCTGCGCCCGCGATCTGATCGCAAAGGGCAGCGTATTGCTGGTGAACGACTCGCTCACCGCGAGCATCCGCGCCACCATGCCGATCGTGGAAAACGGCCCGATCATGATCGTGCCTTCGCCGAACATCACGCCGGCGGCCGGCTCCAATGTATTCCAGGTGAGCCCGTCGGACACCCATGTCACGCAGTCGGTGGCGAGCTTCCTGAAAGCCAACAACATCAAGCGCCTTGGCATGGTGGCCGCCACCGATTCCAGCGGCGAAGTGGGCATCTCCAACGCCAACGCCGTGTTTCCGCCGGCCGGCATCGAACTGAAGACCGCGCGCATCGATCTGCGTTCGACCGATGCCTCCAGCCAGCTGGCCGCGGTGGCGAGCGAAGATACCAAAGTCATCTATTCGTCCTACTCCGGTGCCGGGGCCGCGACTGTGGTGAAGAGCTATTACAACCTCGGTCTGAAGCAACCGCTGATCATCAGTTACGCCAACCTGAGCGCCGCCTTCGTCGGCGTGGTGAAAGACATGCTGCCTCCGCGCCTGCTGGGCACCAGTATCTCCGCGCTGGTGCCGGATGTGATGACGGATGCCGCCGCGAAGCAGCGCGCGACCGCGTTCGCCAAGGCCTACCAGGATCGATACGGCGAACGGGTGGACATGATCAACCTGCTCGGCAAGCTGAACATGGATACCGTGGACGCCATCCTGCGCAATGTGAAAAATCCGTCGGACCCGAAGGCGGTCAAGGATTATTTGCAGAGCAACCCGGTCCCCAGCGTGCATACGATTCGCTTTTCGAAGACCAGCAATGTGGGGTTGACCGATGCGGATATGATAATCGCCGAGCTGAAGAATGGGGTTTGGGTGAAGGCTGATGGGGTGAAGTAGTCTTGCAGCTCCTTCCCCGCCACGGGGAAGGAGCGTTCTCAGGCAAGCGGGGCTTACCTCTCTCGCGGCAAGCTACCCGGCACGGCAACCGCCGGCATCACCTTCCCCACGCAAGGCCCAAACCCGATCCGATATCCGTCCCCCTGGCACCACCCCGCCAGCACCAGCTCATCCCCATCCTCGATAAAGCTGCGCGTGCCGCCCGCCTTCAAGGGAATAGGATTCTTCCCGCCCCATGACAGCTCCAGCATGGAGCCGAACGAATCAGGCGTCGGCCCGCTGATCGTGCCCGAACCCATCAGATCGCCCACCCGGGTGTTGCAGCCTGCTACGGTGTGGTGCGCGAGCTGCTGCGCCATGGTCCAGTACATGTACTTGAAGTTTGTGCGCGAGAGCGTGGTCGCTTCGCCGGCGCCCTCGGGGCGCAGGCGCGCCTCCAGCTGGATGTCGAATGCGTGATCGCCGCGGTGCCGCAGATAAGGCAGCGGCTCCGGCGACTGTTCGCGCTGCCTGGTGCGGAACGGTTCGAGCGCATCCATGGTGACGATCCATGGAGAAATCGTGGTCGCGAAAGTCTTGGCATTGAAGGGGCCGAGCGGCACGTACTCCCATGCCTGATGATCGCGCGCGCTCCAGTCGTTGAGTAGCACCATGCCGAAGATGTGATCCTCCGCCTGTTCGCATGCGATCGGCTCGCCGAGCGCATTGCCCTTGCCGATGATGAAACCGGTCTCCAGTTCGATATCCAGCCTGCGCGACGGACCGAAAACCGGACGCTCCTGGTCGGGCAGCTTGATCTGTCCGTTGGGCCGGCGCACCGGCGTTCCGCTGACGACCACCGATGACGCGCGTCCGTTATAGCCGATCGGCATCTCCAGCCAGTTCGGCATCAGCGCGTTCTCGGGATTGCGGAACATGGAGCCGACGTTGGTCGCATGTTCCTTCGACGAATAGAAATCCGTATAGCCGCCGATCTCCACCGGCAGATGCAGCGTGGCGCCGGCCATGGGAACGAGCGCGCGGCCGCGCAGGCCCGCATCGTCGCGCAGCGTCGGATCATCGGCTGACAGCAGGTCGGTGATGCGCGCCCGGACCGCGCGCCAGACAGGCCGGCCAAGCGCGATGAAGGCATTCAGCGATGCGCCGTCAAACACGGGCGCGGCCGCGCCCTCCGGCTTGAGCAAGCCTTCCGCTTCAAGCACCGACAGATCGAGGATCATGTCGCCGATCGCGACGCCGGCGCGCGGCCGGTTGCTGCGCGCGTCCGAGAAAATCCCGTACGGCAGGTTTTGGATGGGGAATTCGCATTCCGCCCGGTTGGCGCTTTGCAGCCAGCTTTTCAGTCTTGCATCAGTCATGGTTTTCCCGGATTGAAGTTTTTTCTAACGCCTTGCCAGCACTGGTAATAATCGCTTTGCAGCTGCGCCGTCTCCAGGGCAAAGCGCGTGGGACGGATGATGGTGCGGGTCTCGAACATGAAGGCCATGGTCGCGTCGACCTTGGCCGGGCGCGAGGTGTCGCTGCTCGATGCTTTCTCGAAGGTCTCGGCGTCCGGCCCGTGGCCCGACATGCAATTGTGCAGGCTCGCCCCACCGGGCACGAAGCCTTCCGCCTTGGCGTCGTAGGCACCGTGCACCAGGCCCATGAACTCGCT
>JAQGLQ010000032.1 GCA_028292785.1 Noviherbaspirillum sp.
GTGAAAGGCGGCGCGCTGCTGCCGTCATTGCGCTTTCATCCGGCGCCCGGCGAGTTGCCGGCCGGCGAGCTGCAACTGCCCTGGTCAAAAGCGGCCGCGGCCGGCGCCGAACCCGCGGTCATCGGACAGCTCGCGCGCAGGCTCGGCGCGCAGGTGCCGGGCCGGCTGGTAGCCAGCGCCAAGAGCTGGCTATCGCACGCGGCGGTGGACCGTCTCGCTCCGATCCTGCCCTGGGGCGCCGCCGCCGACGTGCCGAAAGTCTCGCCGGTCGAGGCTAGCGCGAGTTATCTCGCCTATGTGCGCGCGGCATGGAACCATCGCTTCCCGCACAGCCCCCTCGAACAGCAGGACGTGGTGCTGACCGTGCCGGCATCCTTCGATGAAGGCGCGCGCGCGCTCACCGTCAAGGCCGCTGCCGATGCGGGCCTGCCGCGTTTGCGCTTGCTGGAAGAACCGCAGGCGGCTTTTTACGACTGGCTGTTCCGCCACCGGCGCACGCTCGATGCCGAACTCGCGGGAACGCGCCTGATCCTGGTATGCGATGTGGGCGGCGGCACCACAGACCTCAGCCTGATCAAGGTCGATATGCATGAAGGCCATCCGCGGCTCGCCAGGATAGGCGTGGGCAAGCACCTGATGCTCGGCGGCGACAACATGGACCTGGTGCTGGCGCATCTGGTGGAAGGCAGGATGAAAGCGGCCGACGGCAACGGCGAAACCAGACTGTCGGCGAGCCGTCTGTCGCAGATGATCGAGCGCTGCCGCGCCGCCAAGGAGCAGTTGCTGGCAGCCGATGCGCCGGCGGCTGCCATGGTCACGCTGCTCGGTTCGGGAGCGAAGCTGATCGGGGCCGCCCGCTCGGTGGAACTCACGCGCGAGGAAGTCGAACGCACCATCGTTGACGGTTTCTTTCCGCTGGTCGCGCCGGACGAGCAGCCGAGGCAGCGCCGCAGCGGCATTGTGGAATTCGGCCTGCCGTATGCGAGCGACCCGGCCATCACCCGGCATCTCGCCGGCTTCCTCAACCAGCATGCGAAGGCGGCTCGCGACGCTCTGGGCTCCGCCGCACCCGCCGCGCCCGCGCTCGCCGTTCCCGATACGCTGCTGCTCAACGGCGGCGTGTTCCGCGCCGACGCCTTATCCAACCGCCTGCAGGCCGCGCTCGCGGCATGGCGCGGCGAGCCGCTGCGACTGCTCCATAACGACAATCCGGATGCCGCGGTCGCGCGCGGCGCGGTCGCCTACGCGCTGGCGCGCGAAGGGAAGAGCCCGAAGATCGGCGGCGGATCGCCACGCAGCTATTTCCTGGTGCTCGACGACGCCGCCACGAATGAAAGCGCGTCTCGCGCCGTCTGCATCCTGCCGCGCGGCGCGGAGCAGGGTGGCGAGATCCTTCTCGAAGACCGGGCATTCGCCTTGCGCACGGGGCAGCCGGTGCGTTTCCATCTGATCGCTTCGACGGCCGATTCCGTGCCGGCGCCCGGTGAACTCATCGACACCACTGAAGGCGAATTCGTCCGCCTGCCTCCGATTGCGACGGTACTACGCGCCGATGCCGGCACCGCTGCGGCCAGACAGGAAATCCCGGTGCGCCTCGCGACTTCGCTGACCGAAGTGGGCACGCTCGAAATGCATTGCGTCTCGATGGCCGATGCCAGCCAGCGATGGCTGCTTGAATTTCAGCTGCGCGGCAGCGGCGCGCGGGCGAATGAAGACGAAGCGCTTGAATCGGAACTTCCGCTGCCCCCGCGTTTTGGGGATGCGATCGAAAAGATCGACCGCATCTTCGGCGCGCGCGCACGCCAGGTCGACCCGAAGGAAGTCAGGCAATTGCGGGTGCAGCTCGAGAAACTGCTCGGCGACCGGGAACGCTGGAATACCCGCGTGCTGCGACAGCTGTTCGACGCGCTGATGCAAAGAGCCAGGGCGAGGCGGCGTTCGGCCGATCATGAACGGCTCTGGCTCAACCTCGCCGGCTTTTGTCTGCGCCCCGGCTTCGGCTACCCGCTCGACGACTGGAGAATCGAGCAGCTGTGGCCCCTGTTCGGGTCCGGCGTGCAGTACCTCAACGACGCCCAGGCATGCGCCGAATGGTGGACGATGTGGCGTCGCGCGGCGGGCGGACTCGGCAGGGAAGCCCAGTTGCGCCTGCTGGAAGATTTTGCATTTAATGTACAAGCCGACGAAGCAGAGCAAAAGCAGCGACCAGCCACCCTGGTCAAGGGCGGGTTCGACGATATGGTCCGGGTAGCGGCATCGCTGGAACGCACTCCGGCGGAATACAAGATCGAGATTGGCGACTGGCTGTTCGATCAGATGGACGTTGCAAAGCCCGCGCAGGCGCGAAACGCGCCTGACCAGCGCCTCATTCTTTGGGCGATAGGGCGGATCGGGGCACGCCAGCCGTTCCATGGCAGCGCCCATGATGTGGTGCCGCCTGACGCCGCCGCCCGCTGGATCGGCAGGCTCCTGTCGCTCGACTGGCGGCGCATCGAGCCGGCAGCTTTCGCGGCGGTCCATCTCGCGCGCATGACCGGCGACCGGTCGCGCGATGTGTCGGATGAACTGCGCGAACGTGTGCTTGCGCGACTTGCCGCGATCGGCGCCACGCCGACATGGATGGCCATGGTGCGCGAGCAGGTACGTCTGGATGAAGCAAGCGAGCGGCGCGTGCTCGGCGATTCGCTGCCGCCCGGGCTGAAGCTGATCGCTTAGCGTTCGCGCAACGGCGCCAGCAGCGCCCTCAAGTCGTTGTGATCGATTT